>WFSC01000309.1 GCA_015486185.1 Bacteroidales bacterium
GTTGCGTAAATACTATCAGTATCTATTGCATACAGGTTAATTAATGTATCGAGTAAAGCATCTATAAAACCAACATCATCAACATTTGAACTGCTTGCAAATCCACAGCACCAACCTGCATTCCAAGATCTAATATTAAAGAATCCCCCTTTTACTCCTTCCGGATATACTACTATGAAATTTTCAGCATCTGCTTTTATACTTAATTGTGATTGGTTTTCAATATTATAGGCATTCCCAAATCCACCGTGCATAGCAATTATCAAAGGTAAATCCGTAGTTCCGGTGTAACCTGCTGGCAAATGAACAAGATAGGTTCTTTCGTAGCCACCAAAAGGAATGCTATCGTATTGTGCATATGAATATATTGAAGTAAATAATAACATCGTTAAGATTAGACAATTTTTAAATATTCTTTTTCTTGTTTTCATATATTCTCTATTTTTAGTTATTTACATCCGTTTCCTTTGCTTGCAGGTAACTTGCTTATATTCACCAAATTTATAAAATAACTGAAAAAAGATTCGGATAGCCGTAAAATTATAACTTCTTATCCGGTAATCTTTATCAGGATTGTACAGGTGTGCACAAGATTTTCTATCAGAACAGCCACACATAGATCGCCAGGGTAACGGCGGTGAGGAGGAGCCACTGCAGGCGCCAGTCTTTTACCCCTTTGAATTTGTCCCATTGCCGGGCATAGTTGATGGTGGTCTTTTCCAGTTTGGCCGGGTCGGTTTTGGGAGTAAAAGCCGACACCGCAAAGAGTATGCCGGAGGTGATCAGGATGGCCCACAGACCGCGGAAGCCGAAGTTCAGGGTCATTTTATAATGCAGGAACGGGAAAAGCTGCTGTCCTGTTTCCGGTCCGGCGAACTGGTCGATCACAAACAGGGTAGCAAAGGCTAATCCCACAAAGACCGATACAGTGGCAGCCTTTAGTGTGACCTTTTTACTGACTATACCGAAGAGGATAGCCGGGAACACCGGCAGCACCAGGTAGGCCGAGATCGTCTGCAGATACTTGTATAAACCTTCCTTGTTTTTATATACCATCCACGCGGCGCCTATACCAAGGAGGGTGATAGCCAGGATGGTGATGCGGCCAAAAAACACCTGTTTTTTTTCTGTGATATCCTGGCGGTATGCGACAACAAAATCCCTGATGATGAGGGTGGATACCGAATTCAGCACTGCAATGAGCGAAGTGATCAGGGCGGCCATCAGGGAGGCCAGCACCAGTCCGCGCAGGCCGGCTGGCAGCAGGTTGTTGATGAGGAGGATGAAAGTCTGTTTCGACTGGCTCTCCCCGAGGCCGGGGTAGAGGGCATAAGCGATGACGCCGGGGAGGGCGAAGATGAAGATGGGCATAAGCTTGAGCAGGGTGGCGAACATGGCGCCCCAGCGTGCCTGCTGCAGGTTGGGCGCTGCCAGCACCCGCTGTACGTTTACCTGGTCCATACCCCAGTAAAACACGCCGGCATAGAAAGCGGTGGCCAGAATGCCCCAGAAAGGATAGGCGGGATCCTCGACAGGTGTGCCAATATGAACGGCATCCGGCACCTTTGCCACCAGACCACTCCAGCCGCCTACCTTGTCCAGACCGATAAACAGCACGATGGTCATGCCCAGGATCATGATGAAGGCCTGTATGCTGTCGGTCCAGGCTACGGCCGTAAATCCTCCCAGTATGGTAAAAATAGCCACGACCAGCCCTGTGACGACCACGGTGGTCATGATATTCCAGCCCAGCAGACCGTTCAGCACCAGGGCGCCGGCAAAGAGCGTGAAGGCCAGCTTGGTCATGATGCTGATCAGCAACATCAAACCGGAGAAAAAGATTCGGGCACCCCGGTTGTAGCGCAGCTCGAGGAACTCGGGGATGGTGTAGATGCGGTTTTTCAGATAGTAAGGGAACAGGATAGCGCTGGCAATGCCCAGGGTGATGAAGGTGGTCAGCTCCACCGAGCCGGCAGAGAGACCGTAACGGTATGAGTCGCCCGACAGTCCCACCAGGTGCTCGGCGCCGATGTTCGTGGCGAAGAGGGAGGCACCTACCACGGGCCAGAGGATCCTGCGGCCGCCGAGGAAAAAGTTGCTGCTGTTGTGGCCGGCTTTGGCCCGCCAGGCCATATACAAACCCAGAAAGAGGCTGCCCCCAAGGACAACCACCCCGATGATCCAGTCTGCCAGACCCAGTGTAATACTCATCCCTTAATCTCTTAATTGCTTCATCATTTTGCACATTTCACGCCGGACGTGTTAACAAGCGACACTGACAGGATGCTCCTTCGTTGCATGCTGTCAGGTCTTGCTTTTGGCTAATCCCAAACTACAAACACCAAATTCCAAATAGTACTCAAACTTCAATACTTAAGTTACAAACAGTTTGAATATTGGAAATTATTTGGAATTTGGGATTTTAATCATTGTAATTTCATTTACTTATTTTTTGTCTCCTGGATCTTCTTCTTTTATCTTTAATGCCTCCCTAAACTCTTAATCTTTCAAACTTTGTAACCCTCAAACCATTATTCCAATATTCAATTAATCCATTAGCTTCCGCCTCTGTCCCTGTCCTTCGATACGATTGCTGCACGATTACTCAGGGTCCAGGAGCTTTGGACGGGCAAAACATTCACTCATTCTATCATTCACTCATTCATCCTTTACTCTCTTCATCCTCTTCACACACTCCACCATCGCCCTGACCGTATGGTAATTGATCTTCCACGAATGTCCCATATGGGTCCAGATGGGTTTTCCTTCGCGGGTCAGGAGGGGATACCATTCGCCGGTCTTGTGGTTGATGACCTTGTCAAAGACAAAACGATGAACGTTTCTGTAGGCTTTCAAATATTTTTCATCTCCGAACAATAAGAAAGCATCCAGCATACCGATCATCACTTCGGCCTGTTGCCAGAATTCTTTTTCATGGTCATAGACACCCCCCGCGTGGGGTCCTTCCACAAAGACCCCTCCATATTCCCAATCTATGCCGTTATGCAGGGTATGGTCAAAGATCGTTTTCAGCAGGTCTTTATAGTTTGCTTTATCTTTTTTCATGATCTCCAGTGCATGGATCAGCAGCCAGGCCAGTTCCGTATTATGGCCGTAACAGGTATTGTCGGTGGGATTGCTTTTAGCGCCGTCTTCCGAATAGCGGTCCCATCCCCAGATGATATCGAATTTGATCTGGGGCGCCACCTGCCAGTCGGCCCAAAACTGGGGGATCCCGGTCTTATACTGAGGATGAAGCATCCGTTCCAGCAGGATACGAATATCTTCCTGCAGCTTCCTGCGGTGAACCTCTTTTTGTGAAGCTTCATACAGTGTGGTGAAAGATTCCATCAGGTGCATGTGTACATCAAGGGTCTTACGGTCGCCGCCCTGTGCGCCAGGTTCGGCCAGTGTCCAGTCGCGGCTGAACATTTCGAAATATCCGCCATAAAAAGTGTCAGTACCGTAAGTTTGTATCAGGTTAAAGGTTTTTTCCGCATATTCCAGTCCGCGGGGATCGGCGGTGGCCATGGTGTATTCGCTCAGGGCGTATATGGCAAAACTGAGACCATAAACTATTTTCTGATCGTTGATAACTTCACCGGCCCGGTTGGTCATCCAGTAAAAACCGCCGTATTGGTCGTCCCACATTTTTTCCAGCAGGTAATCAACACCATAGGCTGCCAGACCGGCGAGCTTTCCTTCGCCATATCCGGCACGATGTGCGGATGAGAGCGTATAAACCGATCGGGTCTGGGCGATGAGCGATTTCTCATCTTCGCCGGTATCATGACCTTCTTCGTCAAAATGAGTGATGAAGCCACCATGTTTCCGGTCAACCATCCGGGAGGTCCAGAAGGGAAGCAGTTCATTGATCAGATGGTTTTCGGCTTCCTCCAGGTATTTTTGGATTTCTTTTGTATCCATAAAAACAAATAATTTGGATTGTTGACTTATTTTCTGGTGACAAATACATGCATCCTGGGATAGATCTTGTCTTTATCTGATACCATGGCGGTCAGTTGAATATCTCCTTTTTCGAGGCGTATATCAGGAAAAGTCAGCTTGGTAGAGTCAGGCATGGTTCCTTCGCGGGAGATATTGCCAGCCTGCAACATCACATGCCATCCCGGTCTGGGTTCAGCGATCTCTACGGTGATGTCGAAATCAGCAGTATGATCTACGGTCAGAAGCCAGTGTCCGCGGTCACCCCAGCCCTTGCCGCCATCCCTTTTCCAGTCCTGGCGTGTGAGAACGATGGTGAGCTGGGCGTCATTGCCGGCGATGATGCGGGGGGTGGCATAATTGTCGGGACGGGTGGAGGAGACATTACGGTACCATGCCATGTAATTATACTCCATTTGCCGGGCCAGGTCCTGGTGCTGGCTGATAAGATCATGTGTTTCTCCCGGGTCATCCTGCAGGTTATACAGCTCGAGACGGGCGCTGTCCATACTGAGCAGTTTCCAATCCTGTCCTACCTCTGCGAACCGTTTATAGGGCTGCGGCACATCGCCGCGGTGCCATTGCAGGAAAAGTTCCCTTTCCGGCCATTCTGTTTTGTCGCCTTTCAGCAGAGGCAAAAAACTGCGGCCATCCAGATGAAGGGTGTCGGGAACAGGTACGCCGGCAGCATCGAGCAGGGTAGGCATGACATCGTAATGGGCTACCCGTACATCACTTTTCTCACCACCGTGAAAAACAGCAGGCCAGTGCATAAAGAACATATTACGTATGCCACCGTCCGTTACCTCTCCTTTTTTACCTCTGATATTCCCGACATAACGGCGGGTGTTGGGACCGTTGTCACTGGTGTAGATGACGATCGTATTTTTTTCTATGCCCAGTTTCCTGAGGGTCTTGAACAAACGGCCTACATTCTGGTCAATGTTGGCAATCATCGCACAGATGGCCGCCAGCTTGTCCGGGTTGGGCTTTTTCTCCAGTGATATGCTGGTGAGGTTGGGCTTGCTCAGGTAATATTTTTTCAGGTCTTCGGGAACATCATGGAAAGGCCCATGAGGAGCATTGGTGGGGATATAGGCAAAGAAAGGTTTGCCCTCTTTCAGACTTTTTTTGATGAAGGCGATGGCATAATCGTAATAAACATCGGTACAGAAACCATGGGTCTGTATCTTTTTACCGTTATGGAAAAGGATGGGGTTGGTATATCTCCTGTGGTTCTCAAACGGGTCGGAGGGCTGGCACAGACCGCCTCCCCGCAGCATCAGCACTTCATCAAAACCCTGGTCCTGGGGACGCATGGGGTAGTTGTCACCCAGATGCCACTTGCCGAAGATACCGGTGGCATAGCCGGCCTTTCGCAACACCTCGGCGATGGTGACCTCGCCGGCATGCATCATGGCCCGGCCGATATAGGTGTCGGTGACACCTGTACGGTAATTGTACCGGCCCGTCATCAGACTGGCACGGGTAGGGGCACATACCGGACTGACATAGAAATTTTCCATGATAGCGCTCTCGCGGGCCATCGCGTCGATATTGGGGGTTTCTATCACCGGATTGCCGGTGAATCCCAGATCGCCGTATCCCTGATCATCGGCAAGCAAAAGGATGATGTTGGGCCTTTTTTGTTCTGATCTTTTGATTTCGGACCGGCAGGATGTGAAAAGTGCCGTCAGCAGGATGAACAGCAGGAAAAATGTTATTGTGCGGGCTGAATTTTTCATAGGTCCCGGAACTTAAAAATTTTATCATAAAGATAAAAATTTATGGAACAAATACGGGAAAGAATTTATTTCTGATCCCGCTTCGCACCGTTGGAGCTTCGTCGGGCAAAGCATTCAATCATTCATAATTATCCATCGCAGATGCAACCTATACTTGCATGATCTCCACCAGGAAAATTGGCTTCCGATAATTTTTTTGTCTATAAAAACTGATACGGGACTTTAGTTTTTATATCAGCCGGCAGCTAAAAACTTAGTCCGATACGAAACTCCATACGATTAAATTTATATTCATTCACAACAGGATTTTGCAGGTAATCTTTATATTCTTCATTGTACTTCATGTATCTGTATCCGAGGAAAAAATAAAACGCATTGTGTGAATTCACGGGATAGGAAAGGCCTGCTCCGACTCCCGTTACGATTTTTCCTTTGTTTTTTCTTTCCACATTAGAAGAGCCGGAAGTTTCGGGAAAAAGAAAATTTTTTCCCAGGATCATTTTTATCCAGGGTTGAATTTTTTTATTTGTGTTCAGAAAAAACCGCAAATCCGCAAAGACGGGTAAGAAAGCTGGTTGAAAGTTTTCCACAGCCATACCTCCGCCGATAAAAATACCATTGGAAAATAATCCATGACTCATCTCCAGGCTTATCGGAGTGGTTGGTATGATATCCATACTGCCCGGTAGAAGACCCAGTGAGAAAAAAGCCATGTATTTTCCTTTTGCGGTACTGCCTTGTTCAGAAGAAGGTGCTTGCCGTCGAACCATTTTTTTCTTTGGCGATGAGAAAGGCTCTGAGGCTAATGAACGGGGCTCCGTAACATATACCAGAAAAACCGGGATCAGAATCTGTAAAAACAAAGCTTTTTTAAAAAGGTTTAATGATTTCATTTTATGTTGATTTAAAAGGTTTGGTGTGATTTTTGTATTTATTTCTTCATATTCTTCATTTAAACCTGCTGTCATGAAAGTTATATATCGTTTTCTTTTGTTGTTACTTATCTTTCCTTTTTTTACGGCATGTCAGGATAAGATCATTCAGGAACAAACTTTATATGAACCTGTTTATCTGTCTTACCAGGATTTACGTAAACCCATCCAATCTTCTCCTCCTGATACCCTGCAAAAACCGGGCAAAATTTATGTAAAAGATCAATTAATTTTTATCAATGAGTACCTGAAAGGGATCCATGTGATCGATAATACCGATCCGGCCCATCCTGTACCTGTTGCTTTTATTGCCATTCCGGGAAATGTGGACATGGCTGTCAGGAATAACATTTTGTATGCTGACAGCTATATGGATCTGGTGGCTCTGGATATTTCCGATCCGCATCATATTATGGAAAAAGGCAGGGCAAAAAATATATTTCCTTATATTCTTCCGGCGACCGATGGGAAATATCCGATTGATAATTTAAAAGTAGATCAGGACAAAGGAGTGGTCATCCGGTGGAAGGCCCAAAAAGTCAGACGGGAAATACATGTTAATCCCAATCCGTGGCCCATATATTTTAATTATGACGGGATCAAAGCATCGGTTAACGGTGGACCGGCCTTTCTGTTCAACGGTGGTGAAGGAGGTGTAAGCGTAGGCACGGGTGGATCAATGGCACGGTTTACCATATATGATAACTGGTTGTATGCACTGACCAATAATCAGTTGAAGATTATCAGAATAAATGATCCGGGAGCGATGACTAAGGAAAATGAGATATGGGTCAGGAACGGAGCGGAAACGATCTTTCAGCATGATGGGAAGCTTTTTTTCGGGGCCCGTTCCGGTATGTCCATATATGGTCTCGAAGATCCGCTTAATCCGGTTTTTATTTCTACCATTACGCATATTCAGAGTTGTGACCCCGTTGTTGTTCAGGGAGATTATGCCTATGTAACCCTGTATGCCGGCAATGGGTGTGGTTCTGACGTGAACCGTCTGGATGTGATCGATATTTCGGATCTTTTCCATCCGCTGCTCAGAAAATCTTATATTTTCTTTAATCCGCACGGACTGGCTGTCGCGGATACTGCGCTTTTCGTATGTGACGGGGAATACGGTTTGAAAATGATGGATGCCAGAGATCCGCTGAATATGCATGTCAAGGCAGTCTATTCCGGGGTGCATGCTTATGATGTGATCCCGCTGTCCGCTTCGTTGCTGATGATCGGTGAAGACGGACTGTTCCAGTACAGGATAGAAAGCCTTTCACAAATTAAATTGCTTAGTACAATCCCGGTAGAAAAATAATCTGCTTATTATCCTTTGCGATTTTTCTGACCCTTCAACTCATTTCTCGCAGATACCTCATATTTATATAGTAGAAATAGTTCCAGGTTCCAGGTTCCAGGTTCCAGGTTGACATTCGGTGTTCGATATTCGATATTCGTTATTCAGGTTGCCGGGTGCTGGTTGCAACCCCTAAACCTCTAAACCTCTAAACTCCTCAACTTATAAACACACTAACTTATTCAATCTTAAATTAGTATCCCTTTCCCGAAATTCTTCTTTGGATAAAAAAATGTTTATCTTTAAGTTCAAAAAAAATAAAAATGAAGTTCGGAAAGATTCTTTGGGTAATAATATCCGGAATGATCCTGACAGGATTTGTCAGTGTCCCATCCTCTGGGGATCATATTAAGAAAACGGATGATAAGGTAAGAGCTGAACAGATAAAGAACATGAAATTCGGAATGTTCGTATGTTGGTCATTCAGTACCTTTTCGGGACATGAATGGACTCCTACGCGTGATAAGGATGCCTCCTTTTTCAGAGCAAAGAGTGTGGATACCGACCAGTGGTGCAAAACGGCCAAAGAGGCTGGGATGCATTACATCCTTTTCCTGACCAAGCATCACGACGGATTTTGTCTCTGGGATACCAAAACGACCGATAAAAAGGTGACCAACAGTCCGCTCGGCATTGATGTGCTGGCCAGGTTGCGTAAGTCGTGCAATAAATATGGCCTGAAACTGGCGTTGTATTTCTCCGAAGGAGACTGGAACTGGCCCGGCGCCGTAGATGGCAAAGGATGGAGGGCAGGAGAGGGCAAAAATCCGGAGATGAAAAAAGCCCAGTTGAAAGAACTTTGCACACAATACGGACCGATAGAGTTTTTCTGGATGGATCATGCCGTCGGTGACGGAGGGTTAAGTCATAAGAAGACTGTTGAATGGGTGCACCGGTTCCAACCGGATTGCTTTGTGGGTTTCAATCACGGGGAGCCGGCAGGAAGACTGGCTATACGCGAAAGAGGAAAGCCCGGTCCGTTGGGTGATACAAGTACCACCGTTTACAACAAGGATGCCGAAGCCGGTTACAAGGGCTACCTGGTCGCTGAATTTACCTATCCTATCCTGCCTAAACATAAAGGCGGTGCCCAGTGGTTTTATTCGTTGCCCAAGTACGACAATCTCTGCAAACCGGCGGAAAATATTTACAGGGATTACCTGGGTGCTGTCAAATA
>WFSC01000310.1 GCA_015486185.1 Bacteroidales bacterium
CGGGATCTTTGGGGAAATATCCGTACTCACCCCCCCAAAAGATTCTGCAAAAACCGGTTATTGTCGTGTTATTTCCCAGTTGTTTGCTTCAGATAAGGCCGCCACATTTAACCATGCCGGCATATGGTATTATCCTATGGGAGGCAAAGTCCGTGTATCGGTGCTTGCCGGTGGTGAAAAAATAAGTGAAAAAACGGATAAAGGGGGGAAACAATTGGTATATCAACAATTTTCACTGGAAAAACGGTATAAAAAACTGGACATTGAGTTTAGTGCAGGAAAAGTTCTTGGAGTTGAAGGGCTGTTGCTGGAAGATTCGGTGGGGGTAGGTGTGGATAATATCCCACTGCGTGGCCGCCCGTTGATGCCGTTCACAAAATGTGACCACTATATACTGGCAAAAATGTTTAAACAGTTAAATGTCAAAATGATCATTTTGCAGTTTGGACTGAACGTAGCTGTGGGGAATGAAAAAGATGTGGGTTATTATCGTAAAACCTTAAACCGGCAACTACATTATCTTCGGAAAAATTTTCCGGATGTATTTGTGGTGGTAGTAGGTGTGACCGATATGGCCGGACATGATGGTGAGATAGATAAACGGTTGCAGGAAATCCGCAGGGTACAGAAAAAAGGAGCGATGGATGCCGGATATGCTTTTTGGGATGCCTATGAAGCCATGGGAGGCAAAAAATCAATTATACGCTGGGCACAACAGCATCCCTCATTGGCACGTCCGGATTACGCCCACCTGAGCCGGAAAGGAGCAGAACTGCTGGCCACCCTTTTTATCTCATCTTTGATGAAGGATTATAAGGAATATCCAAATGGGAGGTAGCCTTCAGAACATATTGACCTACTCCGAGAACAACCCCCTGCTTTTTACCCGGATGTATTTCTGGGTTTTCCTCGTAGTGGTCCTGGCTCTTTATTCACTGGTCTATAAAAGATTTTCCCTGCGTCATCTCTACCTGTTCCTCGTCAGCCTGTTTTTTTATTATAAATCGGGAGGTTTCTTTTTTATCCTGCTGCTGATATCCGTTACCGTTGATTACCTGGCGGGCTCCGGTATTTATGCTACGGAGAAAAAATGGAAACAGAAAGGATGGATCGCCTTCAGTCTTCTGATCAACCTGGGACTACTGGCGTATTTTAAATATACGTTTTTCTTTGTAGATATGCTGAACCACATAACGGGATGGCATATTATACCGAAAGATTATCTGGCTGTCCTTAGCAATACATGGTTCCATACCCGTTTTGATGTTTCATCCATCTTTCTGCCGATCGGTATTTCGTTTTATACTTTTCAGACCATCAGCTATACGGTGGATATCTACCGGAAACAGGTAAAACCGGTGAAACGGTTCACTGATTTTGCCTTTTATGTGACCTTTTTCCCGCAACTTGTGGCAGGGCCGATCGTCAGGGCGGCCCAGTTTATCCCTCAACTTGCCCGGAAATACCACCTGACCCGGCAACAGTTCGGACATGCCCTTTTTTTGATCCTTGCCGGATTGATCAAGAAGATGGTGATCGCTGATTTTATTGCAGTGAATTTTGTTGACAGGGTATTCAGCCACCCCGCTGCTTACGATGGCCTGCAAAATGTTCTGGCTGCCTATGGTTATGCCGTGCAGATCTATTGCGATTTTTCCGGCTATACTGATATCGCCATTGGCGTGGCCCTGCTTTTCGGCTTTCGCATACCCATCAACTTCAATTCGCCTTATAAGGCCGTTACCCTCACCGATTTCTGGCGCCGCTGGCACATCTCCCTCTCTTCCTGGCTCCGGGATTATCTTTACATCCCGTTGGGAGGAAACAGAAAGGGGAAACCCCGGATGTATGTAAATGTGCTGGTAACTATGATACTGGGAGGATTATGGCATGGTGCCAATTACCGTTTTCTGATCTGGGGCGGACTCCACGGAGCCGGGTTGACAGTGGATAAAATGCTGGGACTGCCAAAAATTATAAACCGTTCTGCACCTCGGTGGAGAAAATTCTTCTTTACCCTGTTGACTTTTCATTTTGTGGTTTTCCTGTGGATATTTTTCCGGGCAGAAAATATGGAGGCAGTCCAGGCCATGCTTTTCCAGATTGTCCACCATTTTAGGTTTGATAACTTCTTTGTCTTCTGGCAGGCCGAATGGAAAGTGATATTACTGATCCTGACCGGACTGATCATTCACTGGCTGCCGGCACAATGGCAGGAAAATGTGCGGGGAGGATTTATCCGCATACCCACAGGTGCTAAATTTGTCGTGATCCTGCTTATTGTCCTCCTGATCATTCAGGTTAAGAGCGCCGGATTCCAGCCCTTTATCTATTTTCAGTTCTGACGGTTTTTGGTTATTTTTGAACGTTCAACTTCTCAAATCGCAATCTATGGTATCTGTTACAGGCAAGCGGAGGAAAAGAGAATTATGGTATGCCCTGTATGTAAAGTCACGGCACGAAAAAAAAGTACATGAATTATTGACACAGGACGGGATCACCGCTTATCTGCCACTGGAAAAAAAACTGAAGTTCTGGAGCGACCGGAAAAAATGGGTGACCGAGCCTTTGTTCCGCTCTTATGTTTTCGTTTATCTGGATGTGTCGGATTATTCTATTTATCTGAAAGTGTTACAAACAGATGGCGTTGTTAAGTTCGTCCGTTTTGAGGGTGTGCCTGTTCCGATACCGGAAAAACATATACTGGCTATACGGATGTATGAAAAATCGGGGGAACTGATTTCTGAAAAAGAAGAACAGGAACTGATGGTGGGAGATAATGTTGAGGTGATCGCTGGACCATTGAAGGGTGTTGTTGGTACGCTGGTGAATATTGGTAAGAAAAGGAAAATACGGATCATAATCGAAGGACTGAACCATTCGGTGTATGTGGAAATCAAAAGGTCCTATTTAAATAAGATCCCGGTAAATTGATTGTTTCATTTAATATCACGTAATGTTAAAAGACAAATCGGAGAAATGGGTAATAGTATTGTTGGTGTTTTTCTTTTTGGCATTGAGCGTACTGGTACTTTTATCAGCCGGTTTTTACGGAGGAGGCGACAGCATTGCCCATTACCGGATTTCCAGGTATGCTTTCAAGTATCCGCATCTTTTCCTGGATCATTGGGGCAAACCGGTTTTTACGATCCTGAGTAGTCCTTTTTCACAGCTTGGCTTTAACGGTACCCGCTTATACAATATCCTGGCAGGATTGCTGGCATCTTATTTAACCTGGCGTATTGCTAAGCTGGAAAAGCGGATGGATGCCTGGCTGGCATTGTTTTTTGTGATCCTTGCCCCGGTCTTTTTTATCCTGTTTTTTTCGGCTATGACCGAGATCACTTTCGGACTGGTTCTTATCTTATCCGTATATTTTGTTTACAGGAAAAAATTCATAGCAGCGGCCCTGGTGATTTCCTTACTGCCTTTTGTACGTACCGAAGGATTTGTGATCGTGCTCGTGATTTTTGCCGCCTTGCTTTGGTACCGACAGTACAAAAGCATTCCCTTTTTGTTTGCCGGTTTTGTGTTTTTCAGCCTGCTGGGCTGGCCGTATTATCATGATCCGTTGTGGGTCATACATAAAATGCCATATACCGGAGCTGCTGATATTTACGGCCATGGTCCTATGCTGCATTTTGTAACGC
>WFSC01000311.1 GCA_015486185.1 Bacteroidales bacterium
AGACGCTCACACAAAAACGAGCCGATAAATCCAGCCCCTCCTGTAATCAATATACGTTTCATATTTTTCTCCTAAATATAAGTTCTTTCGTCTTACTAAGTTCCTTTTCTCTCTGTTTTTGTTACTAAAGCTGTTGGTCATTTGGTAGTCATTAGGCTGCTTCGCAGCCGAAATTAGCTGCTCGCATGCTCGCAGCGAAATTTGCGCCTTCGGCACGTAATTAAGGTTCTATGCCCTGAGCTCATTCACCCGATACTTTTCAGACTTTTTGACCCCTTCGACTCATATCTTATTTCTCATCTCTTATTTTTACTAAATATGTTGATTACTGATGCCAATACCGTAATAGGTGAATCCTTTTTCCTTTAATTCTTCCGGGTCATAGATATTGCGGCCGTCAAAAACAACCTGGTGGTTCAACAGTTTGGATATTACACGGAAATTAGGAATGCGGAACTCGGGCCATTCTGTTACCAGCACCATAGCATCGGCATCTACCAGCGCATCATAGGGGTCTTCACTGTAAATGATCTTATCTCCCAGCACCCGCCGGGTCTGTTCCATGGCTGCCGGGTCATAGGCTCTGACACCGGCCCCGGCCTCCAGTAACAGATTGATTAGTGTCAGGGAAGGTGCTTCCCTGATATCATCCGTCATAGGCTTGAAAGACAGACCCCAGATGCCAAAAGTCTTTCCTTTGATCCGGCCCTGAAAATGTTTGAATATTTTCGTAAACAGAATGGATTTCTGGCGTTCATTGACTGCTTCAACGGCTTCCAGCACTTTTAGATTATATTGATAGTTCCTGGCTGTTCGGATGAGGGCCTTAACATCTTTCGGAAAACAGGATCCGCCATATCCTGTCCCCGGATAGATAAATTTGTTGCCGATACGCGGATCACTTCCGATCCCTTTTCGCACTATCTCCACATTGGCTCCTACCAATTCACACAGGTTGGCAATATCATTCATGAAACTGATCTTGGTAGCCAGAATGGCATTTGCCGTATATTTGGTCATCTCAGCAGAAGGAATATCCATGAACAAAATGGGGTGATTGTTTAAAAGAAAAGGTTTATACAACCGGCGCAGGGTCTTTTCCGCTTTCTCCGAATCCACCCCAATGACAATGCGGTCCGGTTTCAGAAAATCCTGAACAGCATTTCCTTCTTTTAGAAACTCCGGATTGGAAACCACATCAAAGGGGATATCCTTGCCGAGACTGGCAAGTTTCTCCTTCAGGGTTTTTCTAACCAGATTTGCCGTTCCGACAGGAACGGTGCTCTTCGTTGCTATTACCAGATAATCGTTCATATATTCGCCAATGTCAGAAGCAACCCTCAGCACATGCTGAAGATCTGCACTCCCGTCTTCATCAGGGGGAGTGCCCACGGCAATAAAAACCACTTCCGATCCGTCCAGGGCCGGTTTCAGGTCCGTGCTGAAGATCAACCGTCCCTTTTCAAGATTACGCCGGATCATGGGTTCCAACCCCGGTTCGTAAATAGGTGATTTGCCTTCGTTAAGTGTTTTTATTTTTTCTTCGTCAATATCAATGCAATGGACCTGTACACCGGTTTCCGCAAAACAGGTCCCCGTGACCAATCCTACATATCCTGTACCAATAACGGTGATCTTCATAGATTAATAAATTATATGTTTTATTTATTATCAGAATTAAAATATTGAAATTTACATTATCCCCAAAAATAAATGTTAAATACTAAATAACAAATGAAAAATTGTATTGTTGACTAATAAACGGTAAAACAGGACAAAAGGATATGAAAAACCTGTGAAATATTTTGAAAATCTTTTAATTATTGAATAATAATCGTAATTTTGCACTTCATTTTTTCATTATAATAATGTCTAACCTATTAATTATTAAAGGATTTTAGTAATGAGCGAACAAGAGAAGAAAACAGAAGAAAAAGAAAACCAGTCTGTTGCGGAAAATCTTCAGGAAGAAACTGCAAAAGATCAGGTAACACCGGAAACAAAAGCTGATGTTGAAAAAACAGAGGCGGAAAAAACCGAAAAACCAAAAGCACAGGAGGAAGCAGCTCCTGAAAAAAAGAAGGAACCGGAAGTAAAGGAAGAAACAGCTCCTGAAAAAACAGAAGAACCGGAAGCAAAGGAAGAAATAGCTCCTGAGGAAACAGAAGAATCTGTAGGAGATGAAAAAGCACAGACAGAAGAGAATGCAGTACCTGAACAAGCGGAAGTAACAACGGCTACTGCAGATACTCCTGACC
>WFSC01000312.1 GCA_015486185.1 Bacteroidales bacterium
CATAATTTACAGACCAATTTTTTATTTTATTCCTTATCGCCCCCAGTAAGAAATGCACCAGGGAAGGGGTTACTGAAAAAAAACTTATAATATTTAACATAGATCCTCTTTTATTCTGTTTTTATACAGGTAAAATCCGGCAATTTTAAAAAACGAAGAGCCGGATTATTGCAGATAAGGGGATGAATGGTTAAATTGCTGCGAAATTTATTTATTAACTGCTGTGAAATTATAAAAAATGTTAATTGTAGGTGTTGCCGGAGGGACCGGGTCGGGTAAGACTACGGTGGTAAAAAAGATCATAGAAAAACTGCCACCGGGTGAAGTGGCGGTTCTGCCACAGGATGCCTATTACAAGGACAACAGTCATCTTTCTCTGGAACAAAGACAGGAGATAAACTTCGACCATCCTTCATCCGTTGAATTTTCTCTTCTCGTTAAACACCTGAAGATGCTGAAAGCAGGAAAGATCATCCAGCGTCCGGTCTATTCCTATCTTTCCTGTACACGGGCCCGGGATACGGTGACCATCAAGCCCAAGCATGTCATTCTTGTGGAAGGGATATTGATACTTACGGATGAAGAACTGAGGAACGAGATGGATATCAAGGTGTATGTGGATGCAGATGCTGATGACCGTCTGAGCCGTGTGATACAGCGGGATATACGGGAACGTGGACGGTCTGTGGAGAAAGTGCTTGAACGGTATGATAAAACGGTGAAACCTATGCATCTGCAATTTATCGAACCTACCAAACGATATGCTGATATCATCGTACCACAAGGTGGTAATAATGAGGTGGCCATAAATATTCTCACTACGATCATTGAAAAGAATCTGAGAGTTCATCATTAAAATGTAGTATTATGCCTGACAAAGTCCCCCTGCAACAGATTCTTTTTCTGGATATTGAAACGGTTCCTATGGCTGAACGTTTTGAAGATCTGCCGGAACACTACCGTAAATTGTGGATAAAAAAAGCAAATAACCTGGGTGGGGGAGAGGAAATGACTGTGGAAGACAAGTTCGAACGGGCCGGTATTTATGCTGAATTCGGCAAGATCGTTTGTATTTCGGTAGGAATGTTCCATCCCAAAGAGGGAACATTGCATTTCCGGCTGAAGTCTTTTTACGGTGAGGATGAAAAGAAAGTGCTGGAAGATTTTATTGCATTGCTGAACGGAATGCGTGATAAAGATCTTTATCTGTGTGCTCATAACGGAAAAGAATTTGATTTTCCATACCTGGCCCGGCGTATGCTTATTAACGGACTTAAGTTACCCGGGATACTGGATGTTGCCGGAAAAAAGCCATGGGAAGTGCCGTACCTGGATACTATGGAACTATGGAAATTCGGAGATTACAAGCATTATACCTCACTGGAGTTGCTTGCTGCTGTTTTTAATATACCTACTCCCAAAGATGATATTGACGGGAGCCAGGTGGCAAAGGTATATTATGAAGAGAAAAATCCGGAAAGGATCGCTGTTTATTGCGAAAAGGATGTTTTAACCACTGCGCGTGTTTATCAGAGATACCTCGGCGAAAAACCCGTACCGGATGACCAGGTGGATTCTGCCACCGATTTCAGGAATAATTGATCATACCCCTTATCCCTCAAGAAAATCCAAAACTGCGCGGATAAACTTCTCCGGTTGTTCGGCATGCAGCCAATGGCCGGCATCAGGGATTGTTATTGTTTCAGCAAAGGGAAAATATTTCCGTATGGCCGGGAGATCTTCTGCTGTGATATAACCTGAATCCTCCCCGCGGATAAACAGTACGGGAAAAGAGGTGAATTGTTTATCCCTGTATTGAGGATCGCTGTCCAGCCCCTGAAGGATATTCGGTAACTGGTCATATAAAACAGGAAGATTGATTTTCCACGCGAAGGAGTTGTCATCCTTCCGGATAAGATTTTTTAACAGAAAATGCCGGACCCTTTCGGAGGGAATGGAAGGTTTTAGTTTTTCAAGCACTTCGGTTCGGGAGGTTATATCCTGCAGGTCCAGTTGCAGCATAGCTTCCATCATTTGCTTATGCAACAGAAAAGAAGTGCCGGAGTCTCCTTCCAGCCGGTACGTACGTGGTGAGATATCGACAACAATGAGTGCCTGTACTTCTTCAGGGTGACAGGCTGCATAGAACATTGCGGTTTTGCCTCCCATCGAATGTCCGAGAAGGATGGCTTTTTCAAGGTTCCGGTCATGTATGAATTCGTCCAGATCGTTGCAAAGTGCCCGGAAATCGTGAACGGGATCATGCGGGGACCGGCCGTGGTTACGCTGATCAACCAGATAAACATGATATTGTTCGGATAGTTTCCGGGCAATGGAAAACCAGTTATCGGAAGATCCGTACAAACCGTGCAGAATAATAAGACCGGGGCCTTCTCCCTGTTCCCTGAAAAAAAGTTTCATTATTAACGCAATTGTTGTAGATACATCTGAATGGTGTTTTCCAGACCGTAATACAGGGCATCGGATATCAGGGCATGCCCGATAGAGACTTCGGCCAGATGGGGAACGTGTTTATGAAAATAACGAAGATTATCCAGATTAAGATCATGGCCTGCATTGATCCCGAGGCCCAGATTGTGGGCCAGACCGGCAGCTTCGGCAAAGGGTCTGACAGCCATTTCCTTGTTTTTGTAAAAGTTGACTGCGTAAGGTTCCGTATATAATTCGATGCGGTCGGTACCGGTTTCAGGAGCATATTTTATATTTTCTTTGTTTGCATCAACAAAAATGGAGGTGCGTATGCCTTTTTTATGTAATTCGCTGATTATCTTTTTAAGCAGAGGCAGGTTTTCCCTTATTTGCCATCCGGCGTTTGAGGTAAGTGCATCGGGAGGGTCTGGTACCAGGGTCACCTGGTCGGGGACCACCTCAAGTACCAGGTCCATAAATCCGGTGCCTGGGTATCCCTCTATATTGAATTCGGTTTGTATGACCGGCCGGATATCCCTTACATCCTGATATCTTATATGTCTTTCGTCCGGCCGGGGATGCACGGTGATCCCTTCAGCCCCAAAACGTTCACAATTAATGGCAGCTTCCAGAACATTTGGAATATTCCCTCCCCGGGCATTTCTTAATGTTGCAATTTTATTTATATTTACACTTAATCGGGTCATAATTATTAACTTTATTTATATTATCTTTCGGCAAAGTTAAAAGGTTTTTTCAGGATTGTTGTTATGCTGGCAAAAGATTTGATATCAGACATTGTACCGGCTCTTCAGACTTCGGATACCGGACAGAAAGCCCTGAACTGGATGGAGGTATTCCGTGTGTCGCATTTGCCTATCGTAAATAATAAGGAATTCCTCGGGTTGATCTCTGACACGGATATTTATGATCTGAATATGGCTGACGAGCCCATAGGTAATCATAAACTTTCCCTTTTCAGCCCTTTTGTATATGCAGATCAGCATATTTATGAAGTGATAGAGATTATTGCCCGTTTAAAGCTGACAGCAGTGCCCGTATTGGATCGTCAGAAAAATTATATGGGTATGATCACGAATCATGACCTGGTTCAGTATTTTGCCAACCTGACGGCTGTAAAAAATCCCGGTGCTATCCTGGTGCTGGAACTTCATCAAAATGATTATTCCTTAAGTCGTATCGCTCAAATCGTGGAATCGAATGATGCCAAGATCCTGAGTTTATACATACAACCTCATGAAGATTCTACAAAAATGGATCTTATATTGAAAATCAACCGGGTCGATATATCTTCCATAATAAATACTTTTGAAAGGTATGATTATATGGTAAAAGCTTCCTTTATGGAAAACCAGGAATTGGACTCATTCTATGCCAACCGTTTTGATGAGTTTATGATGTATCTGAATATATGATAAAAACCAGCAGGGATGAAGATAGCTGTTTACGGAAAATATATTGCCAATGATTTTTTCCCTTATTTTCAACTGATATGTGAACGGTTTGAACATTACGGAGCTGATGTTGTTTTGTATAAGGAGTTGTATGATAATGTGATACGGGATCATAACTATGTATTTAATCATAATAATGTTTTTTCGGAATATTCCGATCTGGAAAATAATGTGGATTTTTTATTAAGCATCGGAGGCGATGGTACTTTTTTGGAGTCGGTTTCATTTGTGAGAAAAAGTTCTGTCCCGGTTATTGGCATTAATAGCGGGCGACTTGGTTTTCTGGCAAATATATCCAAGGAAAACGTTGCGGAGTCCATTGATGCGATTTTCAGCAATAATTTTACACTTGAAAAAAGGTCTCTGATAGAACTGGAGAATCCTGAGGGTATCTTAAAAGAATTTCCTTTTGCCCTGAATGAATTTGCTGTCCAGAAAATAGGAACCGGCATGATTAGTATCGAAGTTACCATAGACCGCAAGCACCTGAATACCTATTGGGCTGATGGTCTGATTATATCTACTCCTACCGGATCCACAGGCTATTCTATGAGTGTGGGTGGCCCGATAGTAAGCCCGGGATCGAAAAATTTCATTCTCAGTCCGATTGCTCCTCATAATCTCACAGTCAGACCCCTAGTGATACCTGATCTGCATGAACTCACGGTTGAGGTTTCAGCGAGACGGGGTAAATATTGGGTATCAATGGATTATAAATCAGAGATTTTTGACAAGCAGTTCCAGTTGAAGATCAGAAAGGCTGATTTTTTTATCCAGGTACTTAAATTACAGGGAATGGATTATTTCGAAACATTACGCTCAAAGCTGATGTGGGGTGCCGACAAAAGAGGATATTGATCAGATCGTTTTTGGTTTGTTTTTGTGCTGGTTTTCAAAAATTAATGATCGTAAACGTGTAAAAATGAAAAATTTTATATATTTGTCATAAAGAATCCATCACATGAAAAGGTTTTATTCAAAAAGTGTTTTAATTATACTTATTTTTTCATTATTTGCTATCAATGGTCAATCCCAGATCTGGAAGCTACGGCGGTATGAAATGATCGGGGGAATAGGCGTTGGTAATTATTTTGGTGATATTGGTGGATATTCACCAGGTACCAACCTTTTGGGTCTGAAAGATTTATCTCTCCAGAGTACACGTCCCATGCTGTATCTTGCCATGAGATATAAAATATATGAAACCGGCTGGCTGAACTTTAATTTAGCTTTCGGCTGGTTGCATGGTACCGATGCCGGAGGGGTAAACGAGCAAAGAGGAATTGTTTTTAAATCAGGTTTGGTGGAACCATCCCTGCGTTATGAACAAGCGATTATCAACCCGAAATCAAATAACAGTTATCTGATGATGAAGGGGAAAGGAATTACTTCTTTTACCAGCAGCCTGGGGCTCTATGGCTTTGCCGGTCTGGGTGTTGTAATTGCCAACCCAGTGCCCGTAGAAGACCCTTATGACAGGATGAAGCCCGGTGTCAAAATAGCCATGAGCTTCCCGGTGGGTGCCGGTGTACGGTTTGCCCTGGACCCGAACTGGGATCTGGGCCTGGAAATCGGGCCTCATTTTACCACCAGTGACCTACTGGATGGTTTTACCTCACAATTTTCCAGTTTTAATGACGTTTACTTATTTACCAGTGTTCACGTCATCTGGAAACTGAGGACCTCCAGGAAAAATCTTCCGATCTTCAGGTTCTAGGAGCCTAAAAAGAAACGCATGAAGCGAATATGGATATTCTTAATGATCCTGATGGCTTTGGGATTACAATCCGCTGTTGCGCAACAGAAGGTCAAGAAAGTTCAGAATATTGGAATCTTTGCAGGAGGATCGTATTACTTTGGGGATATCAACCCGGAAAAAATGTTTTACAGACTTTCCCCATCTTTCGGAGGGTTTTACAACTTCTGGATCAATAAAAGATATGCTGTCCGGGCCAATGTTTATTATGGCGGACTAAAAGCTGACGGAAAGGATTTTACTTATTCGTTTACTTCATTGCGGAACGCTTCTTTTTCCTCGTCCTTTATTGATATGGCTATTCAGTTTGAATTTAATTTTCTTCCGTATGGATATGATCCGAGAAAAACACTGTTTACACCTTATGTGTCGGGCGGAGCAGGTTTCCTGTTTCTTTTCGGTAACAAATATGTGTCCAATGAATTTGTTCTGCCGGTTAACCTGGGCATTAAAATAAACCTGAGTAAAAAACTGGATGTGGGAGCCGAATGGGGTATCAGAAAAACCTTTAATGATTACCTCGATGAATGGGCCCCGGATATCAAGGGTTGGCACTATGGTGGTCCTGGTTTTGTGCCTCCGGAAGAAAAATCTTTTTTACATAATAATGATTGGTATTCTTTTGTTGGTATATTTGCAAGCTTCAAAATATTTTATGACCGTGAAAAATGTCCTGCCTATTGGGATAGTAATGATAAGATAAGAAGATGACCACAAAAGAAGATATAGATAAGAATAAAATACCAACTCATATTGCTGTCATTATGGATGGCAACGGCCGCTGGGCCAAGCAAAAAGGAAAGGAAAGAGTGGTAGGCCATCAGCATGGGGTGAAAGCCGTAAGAGAAGTAACAGAAGCCGCCGCCGAAGTAGGCGTAAAATACCTGACTCTGTTTGCTTTTTCTACCGAGAACTGGCAAAGACCCTCAGATGAAGTCAATGCTTTGATGTCTTTACTCGTATCTACCCTTAATTCAGAGATTAAAACACTGATGGAAAACAATATTGTACTGAAGACTATCGGGAACCTGGATATAATGCCTGCCCAGGTACGGAAAAATCTGATGAAAACGGTACGGGAAACTTTACATAATAAAGGGATGACCCTCATCCTGGCTTTAAGCTATAGTGCCAGATGGGAAATAGCCGGGGCAGCCAGAGAGCTTGCCGATGATGTGAAGGAAGGTAAAGTGGGGCTCGATGAGATTGACGAAACCCTCTTTTCAGAATACCTGCAAACAAGAAATATTCCCGATCCTGATATCCTGATCCGAACCAGTGGAGAATACAGGGTTAGTAATTTTCTTCTCTGGCAGATCGCCTATACAGAGTTATATTTTACAAAAAAATTATGGCCGGATATTCGAAAGGAAGACCTGTACGATGCAATCATCGATTATCAAAGCCGTGAAAGAAGATTTGGACTGCTTAGCGAACAAACAAAATTGGATGTGGACCGGTAAAGAATGTATGTTATGTGGAGAAAATTATTGTTGTTATTTGCATTTATATCAATTATTTCTTTTGCTTCCTTCTCACAGGATACCCTGAACCTTAATCTTCCTGTCGTCGATTATTCAAAACCTGCTACCTATGTCCTGGGAGGAGTGACCATTTCCGGGATCAAGTATCTGGATAAGGGAATACTGGTCCAGCTTACGGGGTTGAGGGCAGGGCAACGGATCCAGATACCCGGCTCTGAGATTACAAACTCTGTTAAGAAACTATGGAAACAGGGCCTTTTTTCCGATATTAAGGTGACCTATACCCGAATAGACAGCGGGAAGATCTATCTGGACTATTACCTGCTCGAAAGGCCCCGGCTTTCTAAAATAGAGTTCAAGGGGATCCGGAAAAATGAACAGGATGACCTGCAGGAAAAAATCAATGTGCTGGCCGGTAGCCAGGTTACGGAAAACCTGATCAACAATACAAAGAAGATCATTCGTGACCATTATGTGGAAAAAGGATTTCTTAATGTCTCTGTGAATATCATTCAGAAAAAAGACCCGCGTTTTCAAAACAGTGAACTGCTGATAGCTGATATCAACAAAGGGAAAAAAGTAAAAATAGAACGGATCAAGTTTGAAGGGAATAAGGTTTTTTCCGATAAAAAATTACACCATGTAATGAAAAAAACCAAACAAAAAGACTGGAATATCTTTAAAGCTTCCAAATATGTGGAAAAAGATTATAAAGAAGATAAGAAGAAACTGGTGGATTTCTATAATGAAAATGGTTACAGGGATTTCAAAATACTGGGTGATTCAATCTATACAACCGAAGATAACAGGATTGTATTGGTGATCAGGATTTATGAAGGCGACCGCTATTATTTTCGCAATATTACATGGGTGGGAAACACAAAATTTCCTTCCCCCATGCTGAGCCAGCGGCTGGGAATCAAAAAAGGGGATCCTTATGACCTCAAGCTTTTAAATAAGAGACTGAAAACGGACGAAGATGCCGTGCAATCGATCTATATGGATGACGGTTATTTATTTTCGGATATTGTGCCTGTAGAACAAAAAATAGAAAATGATTCAATTGATCTGGAGATGCGTGTGTATGAAGGGGAACAGGCTACAATCAACCGGGTGATCATCAAAGGAAATACAAAGACCAATGAACATGTGGTCAGACGTGAACTGAGGACTCTGCCCGGCAATCTTTTCAGTAAATCCGATATCATGCGTTCAGTACGGGAGTTGGCCCAGTTGGGTCATTTTGATCCGGAGAAAATATCACCTGTGCCTATCCCCAATCCTGCCAGCGGTACGGTGGACCTTGAATATGACCTGACTGAAAAGGCCAATGATCAGTTTGAAATCTCCGGCGGCTGGGGAGCTAACATGCTGGTAGGTACGATAGGCCTGCGTTTTAATAATTTCTCCGTTCGTAATGTTTTCAAACCCAAAGCCTGGCGCCCTATTCCAACCGGTGATGGTCAGTCAGTAAGCCTGCGGGCCCAGACCAACGGAAAATATTATCAGGCATACAGCTTTGGTTTTACCGAACCATGGTTCGGCGGGAAAAAACACAATACCTTTTCTTTTTCCGTGTACCGTACGGGACAAACGAACGGAAGAAAAAAAGGAGATCTCTCAAGACAAGCCCTGAATATTTCCGGTGCCAGTGTTGGTTTGCAGAAAAGATTAAAATGGCCTGATGATTATTTCAGCCTTTACA
>WFSC01000313.1 GCA_015486185.1 Bacteroidales bacterium
AAAAAGAAGAAACTGGGCGTACTTATCTCCCAGTCGGGTGAAAGCTCCGAAACAGTTTGGTGCAGCGATCTGTTTAACGCTTACATAGCCATGGTGAATGATTCTTCAGGCACTCTTGCCCGGAAGGGAAATGTGCAGGAAACCGTTTTGCTCAGGGCGGGCAGGGAAAAATATTCCGCCACAAAAAGTTATCTTAACACACTCATTGCCTTATACCTGGGACACGGACTGGATATAGGGCCTGTACTGACAGTATTGCCTGAAAGAATGAATGAGTTCGAACAAAAGGCACACTCCATGGCGGAGATTATGTACACCTTCACAGAACACAATACGTACAAGGCAGCCTACGTACTGGGTAACGGGCCCAACATCGCCACCGCCTGCGAAGCCGCCCTTATCCTTTCGGAAACAACAAAGCTGCCGTTCGCCGGCATGCCCATGGCACAATATGACCATGGCCCCAAGGAAACGGCAAAAGACAGCATCGTGATAGCCATCCTCACTGAAAGCAGGTTACGGAAAAGAACGGAACAATTGTTACGAACTTTACGGGATGCAGGAGCATTGACACTTACTGTCGAAGAACATGAACTACCGGAACACCTTTCTCCTCTCACAAGCATTGTCCCACTCAATTTTCTGGCTTATTTTCTGGCACAAAAAAGAGGGATATCCTCTACATTCGAGGTAGGAAACAAAGTGACAAGGGTTAAAGACATGTAAAATTATTTTCAAAAATCAATATTTATAATTAGCTGTTTATGCATTATACAACAGGATTTTAGCACGAGTATAAACTTCTAAAATCTACGTAGTGACCTACGTAGATTTTATTACAGTATTTACAGAAAGAGACAAATGACCCTACGGATGGCTCATACGATGATAATACCGGTCTATAATAAAAAGTAAACATAGAAAATGATCAGTATTTTTCGTAATTTTGAAAAAGGGGATATCGCATGATCTTGTTTAGGATAATTCAGGGCATCAGGTTATGAAAAGCAGATTTCATATTTCAGGCCGGCGGGGATTTTTCCGATTCTACGTGATCTTTTTCTTGTTCCTAATATCATCACCTGGTATTTTTGGTACAGGAAGGGCAGAAAATCAAGCTATATTAAAAAGATCATCCATCAAACGGTTTGAGAAAGACGCGGAACTTTCACAGATCATTGTATTATTTACCTACCAGGACTCCCTGGGTTTTCTGTGGTTTGGCACCTACGACGGCCTATACCGTTATGATGGCTATGAAACCCGGAAGTTCAAATACAATCATCTGGATCCCAACAGTATAAGCAACAATGTGGTTTCCTCATTGGTAGAAGATGCAAACGGATATTTCTGGATCTCCACGCACGAAGGACTGAACCGGTTCGATCCGCGTACGGAAAAGTTCACCCATTATTTTCACCGAAAAAATGATACTTCATCGCTAATTTGCGATTTCATTAACGTATTATTTCTGGACAGAAACGGTTTACTGTGGGCAGGCACTTTCAACGGTTTGAGTATACTGGATACCCATACCGGGCGCGTGGTTGCCAATTACGAAAAAACCTGTAACGGTAACAGCAACTATATTACCGATATCAAGTCCTTTGACAACACCCATATCCTGATCAACACTTCCGGTATTGTAACCATAACCGATATCAGTAGCCGGCAATACCGGAGCTTAGATTTTTATACACCGGCTTCTCTGCAAAAATCACATATTTTAGAAAGTATTCACGGGCTGACCAGAGATTACCGGGGATTCAACTGGTTGTTAATAAATGACACCATTCATGTTCTTAACAAACTTACCGGGGAAACAACCAGATTCTCCTTACCCGGTAATATACCTGTTTCCCGGCCGGACTACTTATACAGCGACAAAAGGGGAAATATCTGGATAGGATTACAATACGGAGGTATCCTGAAAGTCGATCCCAATAAAGTAATTCTCTCTACCGATCCCCTTACCCTGAAAACCCGTTTACAATCCGGAACGGATTACATCTATTATAAGTATGATCCTGCTTCATTCGTCAATCCTTCTTATCATATTCAGTACAGACATTTTTTCACCGACCGGACAAATATTTTATGGATCGGTTCGGACCAGGGGTTGTTCAGGCTCGATCTGAAAAAGAATCCTTTTCGTTGGTACGCTGATTTCAGGATAAACAAGTTGCCGGTTAGTAATGAAATAAGCACCCTGAGCATAAACAGGTACAATCAATTACTTTTTGGCACAACAAACTCCTTCGCAGGTATACTCAACAATCATGAAGAAACCATAATTCCGTTGGTAAAATATAACTCATTCAACACGATGGTAACCTCCATCTATGAAGACCCTTATGGCGATTACTGGATAGGCATTATGGGGCTGGGCATAACCCGTTTGGACAGGAGGGGGAAATTCCTGGCCCGTTATACTCCGGAAGAAACCGGTGACCGCAATTTCCCATTCTGGACCGTGTGGTGTATGCTGGAAGACAGCAGGCAAAATCTATGGGTAGGGACGCTGGAAGGACTTGTCAGGCTTTCACTTTCCGGTGCCAATAGCGTACACCGCAAGGTTACGGATAAAAAAATATTCATTCATGATCCCCAGGATCCGTACTCCTTGTCAGATAATAATATATGGAGCTTATACGAAGATTCACAGGGCAGGATTTGGGTCGGAACCAACGCAGGCGGTCTGAACCTTTACCAATCCGAGACCGGTAATTTTATTCGTTTCGAAATGAACCGGGCAGACCCGACCGGTTTGCAGAATCAGGCTATAAATGTAATTTTTGAAGATCGAAAGGGCAC
>WFSC01000314.1 GCA_015486185.1 Bacteroidales bacterium
GTATATTCGAGCCATAAACCATTTCCCATCCCGTCGAGGAATACCGGACCCATATCGGCGGCAGCTTCAATCCAGAAATCTTCCACCGTGGTACTGTGATACGTTTTTTTCAATATCACCGGCAAGCGGATACCCTGCTCCTGCAACCGGAAGAAAAAAGCACGTATCTCCCCGGCCATATCCTTTTCCCCCGCCTCAGCAACCAGGACAGTACCCGGTTCATTTTCTGATACATGCAGTAACCGTTCCATATCATGATCTCTCACAGGGAACTTCACAAATCTTATTTTTTCATCATCGGGAGTTGTTAAGAAAGTATCCTTTTCTTCCTGCGGGATAAGATCCGGTTGTGGTTCATGCCCTGAGGGTGGTGAGAAGGACCCTACAACAACAGGGACTCTTGAAATACCGGGTATTCCGGCACTCTCCCCGAAAAGATGATAGTCAAACGGATCAAAGGATTCCGGGAATGTACTGCTTCCGGCATTTTCCTGCCTGCTAAAATATTTTACCAGGTGTTGGGCCACGGGGATCTCGTTCTCGGAAGGTTCCGTCAGAGATACACGGATGGTATCTCCCAGACCATCAGCCAGCAGGGCACCGATGCCTACGGCCGATTTGATACGCCCGTCCTCACCCTCTCCTGCTTCAGTGATCCCCAGATGCAGGGGATAAAGATCTCCCTCGCCGGCCATTGTAGCTGCCAACAGCCGGTAGGCCTGTACCATCACCCTGGTGTTGCTGGATTTCATGGAAAGCACCACCTGATGAAAATTTTCTTCTTCACAGATATGGAGGTATTCCATGGCCGAGGCCACCATTCCTTCCGGCGTATCCCCGTATCTTTCCAGTATCCTTTTTGCCAGGGATCCGTGATTCACCCCCAGTCGCAGTGCCGTATGATATTTTTTACAGATAGTTAACAAAGGAACAAACTGTTCCCTTATCTGCTCCCTGTAGATCTGCTGCATTTTATTACTGGCCGCTAATCCTGTAACCGGTATGATCCGGGCAAAATTACCGGGATTTATACGCACTTTTTCTGCGATCCGGGCTGCTGTTTCAGCAACTTTCGGATTAAAGTGGACATCGGCGATGACCGGCGTGTCATATCCCCTGCGGCGCAGTTGAGCTTTGATATCGGCAAGGTTTTCCGCCTCCCTTGTATTTTGTGTGGTAAAACGGATATAATCGGCGCCGGCCCTGATAATGCGAATGCTCTCTTCCACACAGGCCTCCGTATCCAGGGTGGGACTGGATGCCATGGACTGTATCCTCACCGGATTGCCTCCGCCCAGCGGTACCTTGCCCACCTGTACTTCACGGGTCTTTTTCCGGCCCGGTTGCCTCATCATGTTAAGAAATATCCTCCTTAAATTTTGTCGTTCCATAAAAAGAGAATAAATTGGTACAACTTTTGACAAAGATACTTTGAAAAAAGAGAAAAAGAGATAAATAATGCAATACACCGGCCTCTTTACTATTAAAACCAGGTTTTTCCCTCATACTTTCCGGTTTTCTTCATCTTTTCTGCTGATCTTTATCTTTTTTCTGTCGTGGCCAACCCGGCAGGCCTCCGCACGCACTCTGGAGGAGATCAAACGGAGTGGTAAGCTTTATGTAGCTTTTGAGCACACCGACATCAATACCATCAACTATCCGCTGGCTTATGAATTTGCCAAATACCTGAAACTGGATCTGGTAGAGGTGATCATCGACTGGGATGAGCTATTCAGCCACAACGGGGTACGCCCCGGCGATCTGGAAACCAACCCGGACTATCACTATACGCCTGACGTTTTTAAGAAAGCGGATATTGTATGCAGTACCATTTCTATTCTGGAATGGAGAAAAAAGCTGTTTGATTTTGCCGAGACGCTGAAATCGGCCGAGTTGCTGGTGATGCGGAAAGATGCAGCCATCCCGGGTGATCTGGACGGCCTTAAGAACATGAAGATCGCCCTGATGGACGGTACCAGCTTCGTAACCCATTTGTCAGCCATCAATGAAAAGATCGGCGGAGGGATACGAATGATCAAAACAGCCACTACGGATGATTCCAAGAGCTTGCTTCTTCAGGGTAAAGCCGACGGGGTCATCCTGGATGCGGATGATGCCCTGCTCTTCAGAAAAAATCATCCGGATGAGGTAAAGATCGTTTTCCCTATCAGCAAGATCTCCAACTCAGCCTGGGCCGTACCAAAAGGAAACCGGCTGAAAGATGAGGTGGAGAATTTTTTCCGCACCATTTCCAGTAACGGCGTACTGAACCGGATCTTTTATCAAAAGTTCGGGGAGAAATATTCGGTTTTTGCAGAAAACATCAACCCCCATACCCCTATACAACCTTACCACCGGGACCTGGATGAAATTCTCAGGTCAAAAAAGATCGTCGTAGCTCTTCGCAACCGGGACTTTATCTACCACAAAGGAGGCTCCAAACAGTTTATGCAGGCCCTGGCAGAAGAGTTTGCAGATTATCTGGGGGTACGAATGGAGTTTGTTCTGGTTCCCGAATTCGCCAAATACTGGGAGGACAGTCAGGGAAAGATCGTCAGGGACAGTGCCTACACACCCGAGATCTTTCATTATTTCGACATTGCCTGCGATATGATGGCGCCGTTGGAATGGCGAAAGAAAAAAGTGGACCTCGTTCCTGTTTATACTACCGAAGATGTTGTATTGACCCGTCCTGAAACAAAGATCCGCACCATTGAGGACCTGAAGAAATACCGTGGCGTGACAGGCCGTGGTACCAGTTATGAAGACTGGCTCGTCGGTCACGGGGTGGACAGCTTTTATTATGAAAGCTCTACCGGTAAGTTCATCCGGGATGTTATCAACAAAAAAGCCGACTACACAATCATTGACAATGCTTTTCTTTATCCGCAGTTAACTCCGCGCATTGTTGTGGGACGCAATGCCGAATGCTGGGCTTTACGAAAAGACCAGCCCCTGCTGGAAGAAGCGGTAAAGAAATTCCTGGCCGAATCCAAGACAAAAGGCTTGCTGAACGTGCTCAACCGTGTACAACGGGGGAACACTTTTGTAAATCCCCAGGATTTCCTGCAAAGCTATTACGAACGTTTTCAGACAGGCAAGCTGCCCTATATCCTTTTCAGTGTCGAGAACGGACTGCCTCAGGAAGATGTTACGGCTATTCTGCAGGACCGGAAAGGATATATGTGGTTCGCAACCAACTCCGGCGTGGTACGATACAATGGCCGGGAAATGGAGGTTTTCAATGTAAGAAAAGGACTGAGTGACAATGCCGTTTCCGACATCAAACAGGACCGGAACGGTTTTATTTACCTGGCTACCTCCAAGGGAATATCCGTCATTTATGAAGATTCCGTCGTTTCCCGGATCATGGAAAATGTCTCATTTAACAAGATCTTTATCGACAGGGAAAACAGAAAATGGTTGATAAGCAACGACGGTGTTTACCGGATGAACGCTGCCGGAGAGGTGGAACATATACAGGATCTTTATCCGGCCCTGCCCGCCAATATCAACGCCATGACGGAAGACACTACCGGAAACAGCTACTTCTTTGCCTCCCCTGCCGGCCTGTTTTTTCTCTCAAAAGATGGCGAAGTGTCCAGGCTGCTGAAAGATTATTGCTATGCTGTTTTCCTGGATAATCATGGCCGCATGTGGCTCTCCACCCCGGAAGGACTTTTCAGTAAACCCGTATCATCGTTCCTTAAAGGCATCAAAGGCCCTCCGTTGAATAAACAGTTTGCCATACCGCTCACCACCATCATCAAGGATATCAGTCAGAGCGCTTCCGGTTCGATCTGGTTTATGAATGATTCCCATCTCTACCAACTCATCTCCATGGATCAGAAAGCGGTTATCTATAAGGCCGGCAGCGAACTGATCAATAATACCCTGCTATCCTATTGCGAAGATAATGAGGGAAATCTTTGGATCGGCTTCTCCGGGGGCCTGCAACGGATCATCAACACGAAAAACCTGCGTAACTTTTTTCCGGAAAAAATCAACAATTACATCTACTCCATCAATCAGGACAAAACAGGCAGGATATGGATCGGCACCAATGACGGGGTTTATTATTATCAGGATAAACTGGTCAATTTTACCTCTCATCTTCCGGTTTCTCCGGGGAAAGTGATCACTGCCATTCTGCCCGATAAGAATATACTGATGGCTACTACCGAGGGGATCTTTGAGATTAACGTAAATACCCTCCGGATCATCAGACAGAACAAAAAACAATTACTGGTGGGACTGGAAAATATTTACATATCACCCGGTAAAAATATCTTTTTACTCACCGGAAAGAAAGGCATTATATATTATTTCCCGACGTTTGGCACTACACCAAAAGTTCTGCGCGGTAAAGAAACTGCCAATGTTTACCAGCTTACCAGCTACCAGGGGAAAATTATCGGAGGCAGCAACCTGGGTCTGATTGAATTCGACGGGAAAAAGTTTATTCCTTTCATCCCTATGAACTCCTCCGTATGGTCACTCTGTGTGGATGAAGATGTTTTATGGATCGGTACCGAAAAGGGGCTGGAGCTATACAAGGACGGGCAGTTCAAAGACATTCCACTAACGCAGGAACACGTGATCGTAAAAAACATCCTTCCGGCCAAAAACCGGAATCACCTGTGGATAGGCAGTAACATAGGATTCATGTATTTTAATAAAGAGACCCTTAAAGAAGAGTTTCTGATCAATTCAAAGGAAGGCTTGTCGGGGGACGAGATAACCAGTAACGGCCTTCTTGTCGATGCCAACGGCCTGCTATGGGTTGGTACCTATCACGGGGTATCCAACTTTAATATAAAGGTAAAAAGGGAAACGGTATATTCGCCGAGATGTTACCTTGAAAAGGTCATTGTCAACGGCAGGGATATAGAAAAAACACCAGGTATAAAATTCAGGTACAATGAGAATAATCTTGTCTTCGAGGTGTCCGGTTTGTTCTTTTCGGATGAACGTTCCATAGAGTATGAATATTACCTGCGGATGCAGAAAGGCAATTTCGATATTATCCGCAGGGGAAAAGACTACAAAGCCTATTACACCAATCTGAAGCCCGGAAAATACACTTTTGTTTACCGGGCCAAAGGCAAAGACAACATCTGGAGTTATACCCAGACCTTCCCGTTTGAGATCCGCAAACCATTCTGGCAAACATGGTGGTTCCGCCTTATCTCCCTCATCGTCATCCTGCTGATCATTTTTGTATTGTATAAATGGCGGGTAAAGACCATTGAACGGCAAAAAAAGATCCTGGAGCAGCAGGTACGGGAACGTACGCGGGAACTGGAAGAGGCCAACAAGGAGATACAGGCCCAGCGTGACCTGGCTGAATCCCAGCGTGACCAGATCTCTATCCAGAAAAAGGAGATCACCGACAGTATCCTTTATGCCGAAAGGATCCAGCGATCCCTGCTTCCGAGCCGTGAAAAGCTGGAACACTTCATGACCGGTCACTTTATCCTTTTCAAACCCAGGGATATTGTCAGTGGCGATTTTTACTGGGCTGCAGGAATGAAAGACAAAACCATTGTGGCAGCAGCCGACTGCACCGGCCATGGAGTTCCCGGAGCCTTTATGAGTATGCTGGGGATAGCATTCCTCAATGAGGTGGTACGTGAAAACCGTGTGCTGAAAGCCGATCAGATCCTCAACGAACTACGCAACCATGTCATCGAAGCCCTGCAACAAAAAGGACAACCCGGAGAAGCCAAAGACGGCATGGATATAGCACTTTGCGTGATAGACAGGAAAAAACATGTGCTGCACTTTTCCGGAGCCAATAACCCTCTTTACTATATCCGCAATGGCGAACTTTTTGAGATAAAGGGAGATAAAATGCCGGTAGCCATCCATGTTCGTATGGATCCGTTCACGAGCCATACACTGGAGATCCTGCCGGGAGATGTCTTTTACATCTTCTCCGACGGTTATGCCGACCAGTTTGGCGGACCACAGGGTAAAAAATTCAAATATAAAGCCTTGAAAGAACTATTGATAAGGATCAGCACCCTGCCTATGCCTGAGCAAAAGGAGATCCTTAACGAAACCTTCGAGACATGGAAAGGAGATATGGAGCAGATCGATGATGTGGTAGTGATCGGATTTAAAATAGAAGAAGGGAGGAACGTTGAACGATGATCGTTGATCGTTGAACGTTGAATGTTGAACGATGAACAGAAGAGGAGCCCCGACCGGTCCCCGAGTGAGCCGAGCGCAGCGAGGGTTGTATCGAGGGGAAGGGAGGGGATGGAACGATGAATTGTGATCGTTGATTGATGATCGTTGATCGTTGAACGGAAGAAGAAAGATGAATGTAGAGACAATCGATCGATTGTCTCCCAATTGGATAATAACGACAAAGGAGTTTGAAGTATGGAGGAATGGAATGGTGGAATAATGGAATAATGGGGAAAGCAAAGGATGATTATGAAGCGATAAAGGGATAATGCGATGATGCAAAATAGTTGAAGGGTTTAGAAGAAAAATGAATGTAGAGACAATCGATCGATTGTCTCCCAATTGGATAATAACGACAAAGGAGTTGGAAGAATGGAATATTGGAATGATGGAATGATGGAATATTGGGATATTGGAATGTTGAGGTAAATAGCCCCGAAGGTGCGAAAACAATAGCATACGGGCGAAGTCCTATGCTAAGTTTTTGTGCAAATTATTTCCCGGTTTTTGCGTGACGACTTTAATCAATCAGGGAGTTTTGGCATCTTCATCTGCTATATCCTTCCCGGAAGCAGATGTCTTAGCCTCTTCATGCTGCGGATTCCCGTAAAATTTTCTGTAAAAGAGCAAGATCACGAATACTCCTATGGTGATATAGGAATCGGACAGATTAAAGACCGGCCGGAAAAAAATAAATTCCTGTCCTCTCCAGACAGGGAACCAGGCCGGAAAGGTCCCCTTGATAATCGGAAAATAGAGCATATCCACCACCTTGCCATGCAGGAAAGAGGCATATCCTCCGTGCGGAGGGAACAGTCTGGCCACATGGAAATAGCTATCGTTAAAGATCATTCCGTAGAAAGCGCTGTCAATGATATTTCCCAGGGCACCGGCAAAGATAAAGGATATGGCCACCACCAGGCCTGCAGGCGATTTATGCCGGATAAGAAAGGAAATATACCACCCGATCAGTATGACCGCTATGACACGGAACAAGCTCAGGATAATTTTTCCTGTTTTACCGGCCAGTTCCATGCCAAAAGCCATGCCATTGTTTTCAATGAAATGTATTAAAAACCAATGATCAAATACCGGAATCTCCTGCCCGATCACCATGTGGGTTTTTACCCAGATTTTCAGAAGCTGGTCCAGGAAAAGTAAAATAAGGACTACCAGGATGGATTTTTTTGCCAAAGACATAACGATCATTTTATCCCGGGATATTAAGACCGGGACTCCGTATTATTGCTGTCTTTTTTTTGCTTCGATGCTCAGGGTGGCATGTGGCACGGCACGAAGTCTTTCCTTGGAGATCAGTTTTCCGGTCTCCCGGCATATCCCATAGGTTTTATTTTCGATACGGACCAGGGCTGCCTCCAGGTGTTGTATAAATTTTAGCTGTCGCTGTGCCAGCTTACCCGCTTCTTCCTTCGAGAGCGTGGTAGCACCTTCTTCCAGTACCTTAAAGGTAGGAGAAGTGTCTTCCGTATCATTGCTCTCCTCATGGGTAATCACATTCTTCAAAAGATTATAATCCTTTCTGGCTTTTTCCAATTTTTCCAATATGATCTGCCGGAACTCTTCCAGTTCTTCATCGGAATACCTTGTCTTCACTTCTTCGGCCATAATTCTACAATTTTTCTCAAGATACTAAAAAAAACAATGCACAACTTAAAAATTCAGAGCACAAATATAAAAAAACTCTTATATCTCCCACCCTCATGTCTTACAGATCTCATATCTTTTCACCGACACTGACAGGATGCTCCTTCGTCGCACGCTGTCAGGTCTTCCTCTATTTATTGTTGCTGGTTGCTGGTTGCTGGTTTCCGCTTTTTTCTACCTTTATCAGAGTCTGCACGGCTTCCGCCAGCTCCACCTCATACACATCCTCTCCATCCAGTTCCTCCACCAAAGCAACCTCACTGGCAAGGGTTTGTGTTCCGATATATTCTTTATAATGCATCACCGCCCGGTCAATGGCTTCATGCTTTTTTATACGGACAATGATCTTATCCGTCACATTGAACCCACTTTCTTTCCGCAGGTTTTGGATCCGGTTGATCAGTTCGCGGGCAATACCTTCTTCCCGCAACGCTTCCGTGATGGTGATATCCAATGCCACTGTCAGGGAACCATCGCTGGCAACCAGCCATCCGGGGATATCTTCGGAATGGATCTCAACATCTTCGTTCGTAATAACGATCACCTCCCCGTCAACAGAAAAGGTGAACTTCCCCTGCTGCTCAAGCTGCCGGATCTCCTCCTGCGACATGCCTGCAATGGCCGCTGACAGTCGTTTCATTTTTTTGCCATACCGTGGTCCCAGTTTTTTAAAATCCGGTTTGATCTTCTTCACCAGGATGCCGGCCGTATCAGAAATATATTCCACCTCTTTTACATTCACTTCGGATAAGATAAGATCCTTAACGGCCTCGAACTTTTTCCTGAAATCTTCATCCATAACCGGCACCATGATCTTGTTCAGGGGCTGCCGTACTTTTATGTTTACCTTACGGCGCAGTCCCAACACCATGGAGGAAACTTTCTGGGCGATCATCATCCGGTCTTCGAGATCTTTGTCTATAAGCGTTTCATCGGCTGCCGGAAAATCCGTCATATGTACGGAATCGACAAGGAAGCGGCCGGTGACATCATTGAGGTCGGAGAACAGCCGGTCCATATAAAAGGGAGCAATGGGCGCTGCCAGCATGGCAACCGTTTCGAGACAGGTACAGAGCGTCTGATAAGCGGCAATCTTATCCCCGGAATATTCCCCGCCCCAATATCTTTTGCGATTCAACCGTACATACCAGTTGCTGAGGTTCTCGATAACAAAGTTCTGTATCAGACGTCCGGCACGGGTTGGTTCATACTGGCGGTACAGCTCTCCAGTTTCCTTCACCAGGGTGTTAAGCAAGGAGATGATCCACCGGTCGATCTCCGGCCTTTCCTCTACCGGCACCTCAGGGTCCTTAAATGTAAATCCGTCAATATTGGCATACAGGGCAAAGAAGGAATAGGTGTTATACAGCGTACCGAAGAACTTACGCTTCACCTCTTCCAGCCCTTTCGGGTCAAACTTCAGGTTATCCCATGGTTGCGCATTAGTGATCATATACCAGCGGAGCGGATCGGAACCGTGTTTTTCAATGATCTCAAAAGGATCGACGGCATTGCCCAGGCGTTTTGACATTTTATTGCCGTTCTTATCCAGAACGAGTCCATTGGATATAATGTTTCGGTAAGCCACGGAATCGAACAGCATCACGGCCAGAGCGTGCAGGGTAAAGAACCAGCCGCGGGTCTGATCCACCCCCTCGGCAATAAAATCAGCCGGGAATTTTTTCTTCAGCTCTTCATCATCCATGGCAAAAGGATAATGATACTGGGCATAGGGCATGGAACCGCTGTCAAACCATACATCGATCAGGTCGGGTTCACGGAACATCTTTTTCCCGCTGTCTGATACCAGGACGATCTCATCCACAAAAGGCCTGTGCAGGTCAAACTGTTCGTAGTTCTCTTTCGACCAGTCCCCTTCACGATAATCTTTCAACAGGTTCTCTTGCATAAAGCCTGCAGCAACGGACTTTTCGATTTCCCGTTTTAATTCCGCTACGGATCCGACACATTTCTTTTCCTTCTTATCCTCCGAAACCCACACAGGCAGTGGAGTCCCCCAGTAACGGGAACGTGAAAGATTCCAGTCCACCAGGTTTTCCAGCCATTTCCCAAATCTTCCCGAACCGGTAGCTGCCGGTTTCCAGTTGATTGTATTGTTCAACTCAATCATCCTGTCCTTCAGTGCAGTGGTACGGATAAACCAGGAGTCGAGGGGATAATACAGCACCGGCTTGTCGGTACGCCAGCAGTGGGGATAATTATGAACATACTTTTCGATCCTGAACACCCGGTCCATTTTTTTCAGGAGCACGGCAATGCTCACATCAATGCTCTCGGCATCCGGCGGGAGGGAATCATCATATTCATTCTTTACATACCTTCCGGCAAACGGTTGATAAGCCTTCCCGTTTACTTTCTCTCTGACAAACTCCGGATCCAGGTTTTCGATGGCATAAAAACGGCCTTTCTTATCTACCATAGGAACCTGGTTCCCTTCCTTATCCGTAAGCAATAAGGGAGGGATATCATTTTCCTTCCCCACCCGGGCATCATCCGCTCCGAAGGTAGGGGCAATATGCACAACCCCGGTACCATCTTCCGTAGTCACAAAATCTCCCGGGACAACACGGAAAGCCTTTGATCCGGGATCCACCCAGTTGAGCAATTGTTCATAACGTATCCCTGTAAGCTCCCGGCCTGAAAATTCAGCCACTATTTTATAAGGCACCTGCTTATCCCCGGGTTTATAATCTTCCCATTTCAGGCTGGCATTTTTTTCAGGAAAATAAGCGGCAAGACGGTCTTTGGCCAGTACCACTGTTACGGGGGTCCCGGAGTAAGGGTTGAATGTCCGCACTTCCACATAACGAATATCCGGGCCTACTGCCAGGGCGGTATTGGAGGGCAGCGTCCAGGGGGTGGTTGTCCAGGCCAGGAAAAAGACATCCTTCGTATCTGTTTTTTCATAGAGAAATGCCGATCTGTTATCGCGTATCACCCTGAAAGCCCCCACACAGGTAGTGTCTTTCACATCCCGGTAAGCACCCGGCTGGTTCAGTTCATGTGTGCTCAGGCCGGTTCCTGCAGCGGGAGAATAGGGTTGAATGGAATACCCCTTGTATAGCAGGCCTTTTTCATACAGTCTTTTCAGCAGCGTCCACAGTGTCTCGATATAACGGTTATCATAGGTGATATAAGGATCATCCATGTCGATCCAGTAACCCATCTTACGTGTCAGATCTTCCCAGACGCCGGTAAAACGCATCACATCCTGGCGGCATCTGTTGTTATAA
>WFSC01000315.1 GCA_015486185.1 Bacteroidales bacterium
ACCAGCCTTGCTATATCGTCCGGTCCCAGCTTTGTAGCATAGAAAGCAGCTTCGTCGATGGATCCATCCAGATATTGCCCGCCATCAGCGCTATTGCCGATCTTGAAACCGTCCCATTTATACCAGATCTGTGAATGGCGCGGAGGTGCTATCCCGCTGCCGCTGTTCCGGATAGTGTCACAGGCAGCCGTATCACCATCAATGTATAATGTGGCCACCAGGTCGGTGGTATCAAAAGTTACCGCTACATGATGCCACAGACCATCCTTTAGATTATCATTGACAGCATTGGTGCCTACCCAACTCCCTGAACTATCCGGTGCCATAGCGTGGACATAAAACCTCAGCACACCGTCTTCCATGATCCATAATCCATAATTGTCGCCCTGGGTCATGATATAGTTTGCAGACGTACTGGCAGGGTTTACACGGACGTATGCAGCAAAACTCAGAGCTTGTACTTTGAAGAGCGTATCATCGTCCGTCACTCCCTGTGTAGCACCACCCGTATTGAGGCAACCCTTCACCACACCCGCATCACTCCACTCAGGTGTACCGGTGAGAGCAAGATCAAGGCCGTTGCCTGAAGCATCTACTGCAACGGTGTCTTGTCCTTCATGGTCAAACTTGTATTGAGCCACCAATGTGGTAACGAATTCTGCGGTAAGCGCAACGTTATCACTCATAATCAGATGTAAAGGATTATCTGTTGAAGTGGCACCTCCTTCAAAGACCCATTGTTTAAAATACCCGCCGACTTCCGGTATGGCCAGCAAATTCAAGGTGTCATTGTTATAATACATACCACCTGCAGGTTCAACACTTCCTGCTCCATTGACTTCTACAGAAAGTTTAAAGCGTTGCGCCATTAAGGCCTTGATCTCATCGCCTGACAATCTTTTGGCATAAAATGCCGTCTCGTCAACAGAACCATTAAAGTGCTGACCTTCCGTACCTCCACCGATGATATATCCATCCCACTTATACCAAATCTGGGAATGATGGGCGGCAGGCGCCAAGCCCGATCCGGAGTTCCTTACCGTATCGGAAGCCACAGCATCCCCATCTACATAGATCGTTGCCACCAGGTCGGTCGTATCAAATGTCACGGCCAATTGATGCCATAATCCATCTCTCATATCCACATTTTCCGCATAAATACCAACCCAACTGCCAGTCGAATCTTCTCCCTGAACAGTCAGTGCATGGATATAAAACCGCACGGCACCGTCATCGCCACGTACCCAAAGACCATAATTATCTCCCTGTGTCATAAGATAATTAGCTCCAGAGATATTGGGACTCACCCTGGCATAAGTAATAAAGGTAAAGGCTTGTTTACGGAACGGAGTGTCATCCAGTGCTGTTGCCACCACCGTACCGGCAGGATTGAAACAACCATTCACCACACCGTCATCGCCCCAGGAAGGCTCACTCATAGCCAGTTCATTGCCATTCCCGGAAGCATCATTAACAATCGTATCCGTACCTTCATCGAAATGGTATTTTGCAACCAAAGTCGTACCAAACGAAGCATCTACATTAATGGGATTCCCCTCCTCTTTTATTGTAATAGGATTCTCTGTATAACTCTCCGATCCGATAGTCCATCCGTCAAATATACTCCCTGGACCCGGAGATGCCGCAAACTGGATGGTATCTCCCATATAAAACACACTTCCATTGGGAGGTGTCACAGTACCCTCTCCTTCACCCGATACACTGATTGTAACCGGATAAGTACTTTGAATAAGAGCTTTTATATCCGCAGGTAACAGCTTGCCTTCATAAAAACGCGTATCGTCCAGTGATCCTCGCAAATATTGAGATCCTCCGTTCGCACCAAGGGTAAAGCCATCCCATTTATACCAAATCTGTGAATGATGTACTTTAGGAGCCAGACCCGTACCAGTATTTCTTACTGTGTCACTGACAATGGTATCACCATCCACATATACGGTAGCCACCAGGTCGGTGGTATCAAAAGTGACGGCTACATGATGCCAGTAACCATCCCTAATATCTACTTTGGTACCATAAACGCCAACCCAACTGCCGGTGGAATCATCTCCCTCTACCGTCAGTGCATGAATATAAAAACGTATAGCTCCATCCGTCGGCCTTACCCATAAGCCACAATTGTCACCTATGGAGAGAACATAGTTAGCACCAGAGATGGAAGGATTCACTCTCAAATAAGTAGCAAATGTAAAAGATTGTACCTGAAAAGGAGAAACATCCTCTGCATAGGCCTGCGAATGAGTAAAACCAAAAGCGCCATCAATAACACCTTCTTCCCAACCATTGGGGTCGGTAAGAATGAGATCATTACCGTTACCGGTAGCATCTACAGCTACCGTATCGGCACCATCGTGATCAAACTTATAGTGACCTATAAGTTTTGTTTGCCCATTAACACCCAGTGTCATGGCAACAAATACGGAAAACAAAAAGACCATTTTTTTCATAACGGATACATTTTTGATTAATGATAGGACTAAGAATCATAATTGGTAAAACAGAAAAAAACTGATCAGACATTTTCTGTTTTGTTTTATCTTATTTTTTCGGGACATCTTGGCTAAATGAATCTTACCAGTAACATAAAAATACCATCTTGCAAACCTGATAATCAGATTTTTATGTTGAGGAGTTCCCGTGCCTTCATATTGCTTTTTTACTAGAACAAACGCGAACAATCCCAAAATCAAAGTAAAAACGTAGATATTTCTTCATAGCACAATATTTTAGCAAATAAATATTAGACGAATAGAAGGGGATCGCCGGAAAATTCCGGTGATCCCCTTTATATCACTGATAGACAGGCCAACCAGGATTTTGTTTTAATTGTGGATTCAGAGTAAGCTGGTCAACAGGCAGCGGGTCGAGATAATCCCTGCCCGGATCAAAACCATAACCATTAGGAAGCAGATTTTTCAACGGATCAATAAATCCATTTTCATCCACCGGAAACTTCAGTTTTGGAAATTGATCGTCCGGTTTGAACCCCCTGGGTCTTTTTCCGACAATCAGCTCATCGGCACCTGCCCAGCGAGCTATATCATTCCAGCGGAAACCTTCACACACAAGTTCTATCCTTCGTTCCCGCCTGATCTCATTAATGATTGGTGGCAAGTCAGGAAAATCCCAACTGGGGTCTGTCTCTATCGAATTCATATCCAAATGGATCATACCGACACGGTCTCTCAAAACATTAATGGTCCTGTCTATGTCTTCCTGGGTAATCTCACCCAACTCGGCTTTAGCTTCAGCATAATTTAGCAATACCTCGGCATATCGAATGAAATAGGCAGGATTGTCTTCTCCCGCAAGATCATGTGTCGAAACATCCGGGTCATATCCTTTTCTCAAAACATATCCTGTAGGTGCAGAATATTTTGATTTGGTATAAAGTTTGGAATAGACCCCTTCTCCCCAACTGGTAACCGTTCCATCTTCGATCATCCAGGGAGCATCCGGCGTCCATATGGTCTGCACAAAACGAGGATCGCGGTCTTTGATTTCATCCGCAATGGTATCATATCCTCCAAAAAGAGGACTGACCGAAACCGGTTTTCCGTCGGTACAAAGATAGGAATCAGCCACCCCTTTTGTTACACCCGTACCATACGGATACAAAAATTGTATATTACGGTAGTTTGTAATGTTCAGTTCCTTGCTGAATTTCTTCCAGAACATGATCTCAGGATTATTTGAATAATCTCTCAGAATAAACAACTGATTGTAATCTTTTTCCGGATGACCTGTTGAATAAATACTAAATCTTCCGGAATTCATCACTGCTTCTGCAGCCTCAACCGCTTTTCTAAGGTACTTGTCCGGATCGGCATTGTCCACGCCAAAAGGATCTCCTGCATGATATTTCTCCCATGTTCCTTCATATAAAGCGAAACGGGATTGGTATGCCAGAGCTACCCATTTGTCAGGCCGTAAACCATTATCTGACTTACCTTCCGGAAGATACATAGCTGCCGAGTCAAGATCGGCCAGGATCTTATCCATCACCTCATTCCGGGGTGAACGGGGTTCATACAGTTCGGGTGAGTTGGTGGACAACATATGCCCGTACCATACCACATCTCCGAAACGCTGCAGCAGTTGATAAAAGATCAATGCCCTGAAAAAGTGTGCTTCTCCTACATACTGCTTATACTCGTCAAAATCATCTTCACATTTTTTATAGTTATCGAAGAAGAAGTTAATACTCCTGGCATAGCCGTAATCCCAACCACCCCCGCTGGCAGGAACAGTACGGGTACCCTTCCAACGATCATCCACATAACTCTGATTGATCTCGTTGTCCGTGTTATCGTCAAACTCAAAGATACCCCGGTCATATGCATCCGACATAGTGGCAAAAGGAAGCAATTGCAGGTTATAAAACTGGTTCATGTAGATCTTCATATCATTGGTCTGCCTGAAAAAATCAGCCGAGGAAATCTCATCCAACGGATATTTATCCAGAAGTTCTTTCTGACACGATGCCATCACCGTGAGAAAAAGTATGCTAAGAATTATTTTCATATATTTCATGGCTCTGACTTTTAAAATGTTACATTAAGACCGAAAGACAAGGTCGTGGATAAAGGATAGATTTTTCCTACTCCAAATCTTGTATTCCTGGAAGCAAATGCCGTCTCCGGATCCAACAGTTTTGTCAACGGAGTAATTGTCAACAGGTTCTCGGCCGAAAAATAAATACGCAACTTTTGCATATACATCTTCTGGGAAATCTTCTTGGGAAGTGTATATCCCACCTGAATATTCTTCAGCCGCAAATAGGCTGCGTTCAGCAGATATTTCGTCTGAGGCTGACGGTTCTTTGCCGTCTCACTCGAAAAATAAGGCTTGGGATAATATGCATTCGTGTTAGGCCCGAAAACTGTATCATTGGCTGGCCGCCAGTAATCCATATGTTGCTTAAATACGGTTGAATGAAAATCATTCGCAAGCAAACCCCAAAATGTATTTTGCCTCCAGTCATCATATGGAACAAAAAGATCCCGTTTGCCAACTCCCTGCCAGAACATGCTGAAATCAATCCCTTTCCAGTTAAATCCCAGGGAAATACCAATGTTATAATGTGGCAGACTGTTCCCGATCACTTTAATGTCCCCGTGATTGCTCAGCGTACGGTTCCCGTCATTGATCGTATCATTGCCATCCAGATCCTTATATATTATGTCTCCGGGGGCCCAACGGTTGTAAAATTTCGACTGATCCGGCATGTTGTCCACATCTTCCTGTGTCTGGATGAAACCGACCGTTTCATATCCCCAGATCTCTCCTATCGTCTTCCCGGCATACCAGTCATCCAGCGTCCCCTCATCATTCCGGTATTCCAACACTTTCGAGTTGCTGTTGCCCAAATTGAACTTTACAAAATAACTAAAATCTGCCCCGATGCGATCTTTCCAACTCAAGTTGGTCTCCCAGCCTTTCGTCTGCATCTTTGCATTGTTCTCCCTTGGTGTCCATGTACCTAATACCGACGGCAGGCTCTTGGCAGGCCCGAACATATTGCTCGTCGTACGGTCATACCAGTCAAACACCAATCCCAGCCGGTTCTTGAAAAATCCCATATCCGTACCAAAATCCAGCGTCGTTACCGTCTCCCATGTCAACGTACCACTCACCGGATCAGGCGCATACGCCACCAGCGGTAGGGCATTCTCAAAAATCCAGTTATAATTGCTCTCGATAGGTATCGTCGAGAGATACATATAGTTCGGTACATTCTGATTACCCAGCGAACCAAAGGATCCCCGCAACTTCATGCTGTTCACAATATTCCCCAGCGGGGCCCAGAAATCCTCCTTCGAAATATTGTATCCCGCCGATACACTCGGGAAAAAACCCCAACGATGATCCGGCGCAAAACGCGA
>WFSC01000316.1 GCA_015486185.1 Bacteroidales bacterium
CATGCAGGTTTAGCCGTTGTTTCCCGGGGATCAAAGACATTGCTTTTTCAATATCTTCCCGCAGCTCTCCGATCGTGGTGGCTTTACCCGGATAACTACCCGTAGCCTGAATCCCTCCTCCTGCAAGAGAGGAATCTTTTGTTTCAAAACCACCGACATCATCTGCCTGCCAGCATTGCAAACTGATCACTACGTCTTTCATTTTTTTCAGGGCAGCATCTGTATCCACATCCAGGGAAGCATACTGCTCTTTAGCCATCTTGTAAGCCTGCTCAATAAATTTCCTTTTGATCATCATTATTTATTTTAGTTGTTATTTAAGATAAAATACTTCTTCCAGTTCCACGGTAACAGGAGAATTGTCCGGGTTGACTTTCATTATATCTGCCATATATTTCCACCATTTTTTTACAATTTTTTTTTCTCCGAGGTTCTGAGAACCATGATCATCTCTGATTTTCTGAAATGCAAATAATATATTGGTTTCTTCATCTAAAAAAATGGAGTATTCACTGATCCCGGCTTTTTTCAGGACTTTTTTAAGTTCGGGCCAGATCTCACTGTGCCGTTTTTTATATTCAGCTTTTTGTCCTTCGTTCAAATACATCTTAAAAGCTATTCTTTTCATTCTAAACATTATTTTATGGTCAACGAATTTCCTATACCCACAAGGGCAACGGAAGAGAGGATCACAATGATGCCCAGTGAAATTGTTCTTTTTGTTTTGGGCGAAACCCCTTTCCATTCTTTTCGGTAAATACCCCACATATTGGCTGTCAGGATGATGGTTGACATATGAAGGATCCATGAGCTTGCCCCGTTACCCAGTTTGCTTGCCCCCATACCGTAGAAAAAGAACTGCAGGAACCAGGTCGTTCCGGCCATTGCCGAGAACATAATGTTTTTAGCAATCGGTGTGGACGTATTTACAAAATCACCGTACGATTTGTTTTTAATGCTTAAAATGGCCGTCCATATGAGATTGGTAGTCAAGCCGCCCCAAAGTATAACTACAAAGATCACATTGTTCTGAAATAACGGGTTAAGATCTGCTGCGACCGCAGCGTCAGCCATGGGTTTCCCTACTTCAATCCCAAAGTTAAAAAACGAACTCAGTATTCCCGACAAAATAGCGATGATCAGTCCTTTTACCAGATTAAATTCTTCAATGCTGGCCTTTTGTTCCTTTTCAGGGAGCTCCTTTTCCTTCATCATACCCGCTTTGCCTGACAATGCAATTCCAGTAAGACTGATAATAACCCCCAATAAAACAAGTTGTCCGCCAGTACTGTGCAACATATCCGTAAAAGAGATCTTTCCTGCGGTGGGATTAATATTGTAATAAATGGAGGGGACAATAGCTCCAAAAGCAGCACAAAAACCCAGCACTACAGAGTTGCCAAGAGACATACCAAGATACCTCACACCCAATCCATAGGACAACCCGCCAACACCCCAAAGTAAACCCATCATAAAAGTAAGCATAACGATCCGGAAGGCACTATGCGCAATAATTTCACCAAATCCCGGTATTGTAAGCCAGGCAGCTATCGGTGGCACAATAAGCCAGGAAAACAATCCTCCGACGATCCAGTAACTTTCCCAGGCCCATTTCTTTACCTTATTGAACGGCATATAGAAACTACCCGAGGCAACCCCTCCGATCGTATGGTATATAACACCTAAGATTACATTCATATTAAAACGGATTATTGTTTATGGGATCATTGTTCTGGTTTCATCAGGTCAAAAATAAACGATTTATAATCCATTATCAATGCACAAATTGATATAATCTTTGCATATTATGGCTTATTCCCCTTGTTCGTGAAGGATAGGTTGGTTGTTCAATGGATATAAGACAGTCATTAGGCTGCTGCGCAGCCGAAATTAGCTCGGGCGATGCCCTCGCGAAATTAGCGCCTGCGGCGCGTCATTCAATAGTCATACAATAGTCATTCAATAGTCATACAGTTGTCATACAGTTGTCATTCGGTTGTCATTCTGTTGTCATTCGGTAGTCATTTGGTAATCATTAATTTGTTCAAAATCATATTTCTAAACCACTAAACTTATCAACCAATCAACTACTGTACCTTCCCATCATTCCATTATTCCATCATTCCATTATTCCAGTATTCCTTCTGCCTTCTTACTTCTGCCTTAAATTGTGAATTTATCTATACATCCGTTTCATCTCCTGCAGACGTTTTCTTAATTTATTTTTCGTCTGTTGCCAGGCAGTATCCCTTGCCAGATTATTGATCTCATAAGGATCGTTTTTTACGTTAAAAAGCCATTCATAGGTTGAATCCCTGTCAATAAAGTGAACATATCGCCATTCATTACTGACCACTCCCTCAGACCGTGGGATGGTCTTATATTTAAACCGGTGTTCAATCATAAATTCTTTCCTCCAGCCTTTAACCTGTCCATAGACCAGTTTCCGAAGACTTTTCCCCTGCATCGATGCCGGGATGTCCACTCCGGCATAATCAAGAATGGTAGGGGCAATATCAATATTTAAAACGTACTCATTTCGTTTGTTACCCCTTTCTTTATCCTGCAATGCCGGATCATAAATGATCAATGGCACCCGCAGTGATTCATCATGTCCATACCATTTACCGGCAAGACCATGTTCTCCGAGATAATATCCGTTATCCCCCATCAGCAGGATCACTGTATTCTTATCCAGGTTATGTTCTTTCAGATATTTTCTGATCTTGGCGATCTGGACATCCACACCATAGATCAGGCGATAATAACCGGCTATGGATGTCTGGTATTTCTCAGACGTTTTAAAACGGATTTTCCAGCGTATCCTTCCCTCATTGTTCTCACGGAATGACTCAGGAAATGTATGCCAGTAAAAAGAATCCGCTGTCGTGGACATTGGAAACAACTGGCTTTTATACAGATTGATATATGCCGAATCATAAAGATACTGACGAGGATCGCCATCCTGGCTATGAGGAGCTTTGAAGCTTACCGATAAGCAGAAAGGCCCCTTATTACCATACTGGTCAAGAAATTCCAATGCCTGATTTCCAATTATTTTGGTGAGGTGTATATCTCTGCCCAGACTATCCTTGTGCCAATAATATCCCTGACCGGGAAAACATCTCCAGTAATCATATTCTTTCACAGGAAAATCCTTCTCTTTCCCCACACCATACTTTCCGATAAAGCCAATATGATACCCCGCCTTTTTTAACAGGATAGGATATGTATATTGG
>WFSC01000317.1 GCA_015486185.1 Bacteroidales bacterium
ATGACCATTGAATGACCATTGAATGACCATTGAATGACCACCGTATTACAATTATAAGGCAGAAGAGAAGGAGAGAAAAGAACGATGAACGGCGATCGTTGATCGATGATCGGAAGAAGGAGGAATGATAAATGAGTAAGTACGATAGAAGGGGAATTTAGGAAAGACAGAGATTTTATTTATAGGGGAAGGAAAGAATAATATAAAATAAGATAAAAGGAGAAAAAATATGCACGAAGAACTGGAAAGAAAAGGACAACTCGCAAAAAAGGCGGGTATATTCCTGCGCACGGTATCTACCGGTGCAAAGAATGAAGTATTAGAAAAGGCGGCAGACCTGTTGATCAAAAAGCAGGATGTGATCAAAAGGGCCAATGATTCGGATCTGGAAGAAGCCAGGAAAAACAATATCAAGGGTGCTTTTCTGGACCGCCTGGTGTTGAATGAGAAGAGGATTGAGGATATGGCAGAAGGCCTCAGGGAGGTCGCTATGCTTAAGGATCCGGTAGGAGAGGTCGTTTCCATGATCAAAAGGCCCAACGGGCTGATGATAGGCAAACAACGCGTGCCTATAGGGGTTATAGGTATTATCTATGAGTCAAGGCCCAATGTGACCGTTGATGCCTTTGGCCTTTGCCTGAAAACGGGCAATGCATCATTGTTACGGGGTGGCAGGGAAGCCATCCGTTCCAACCAGGCTATACGGGAGATATTGCAGGAAGCGCTTACAAATTGTGGTTTTCCTGCTGAAGCTGTTCAGGTAGTGGAAGATACCAGCCGCGAGAGCGCCCGGGCCATGATGCGGCTGAACAAATACCTGGATCTGCTGATCCCGCGTGGCGGCGCCGGACTGATACGTGCCGTAGTGGAGAACAGCTCGGTACCGGTGATCGAGACCGGCGTCGGAAATTGTCATGTTTTTGTGGATGCCTCAGCTAACATGGAGAAAGCGGTGGCTATTACCGTCAATGCCAAAACACAGCGGCCGGGGGTATGCAATGCTGCGGAGTCATTGCTTGTGCATGAGGATATAGCCGGAAAATTTATACCGCTTGTTTGTGAAGCATTGAAAGAAAAGGGTGTTGAGATACGGGGTGATGACAGGGTGCGGCAGTTATTCCCTGAGGCGGTGCCGGCTAGCGAAGAAGATTGGGCAACCGAATACCTGGATCTGATCCTGGCTGTTAAAACCGTCGGATCAATTGACGAGGCCATTGAGCATATCTCTGTATATGGCACCGGCCATTCGGAGAGTATTGTCACCGAAAACTATACGAATGCACAGGCTTTCCTCAACCAGGTGGATGCGGCAGCCGTATATGTCAATGCTTCCACGAGGTTTACCGACGGGTTTGAATTCGGATTTGGTGCCGAGATCGGCATTAGTACCCAGAAACTGCATGCCCGCGGCCCCATGGGACTGAACGAGCTGACCACCACTAAATACATTATCTATGGAGACGGACAGGTGAGAGAGTAGGATGAATGAGTGAATGATTGAATGATTGAATGAGTGAATGATTGAGTGATTGAATGATTGAATGAGTGAGTGAGTGAATGATTGAATGATTGAATGAGTGAAGAAGAGAATTGAGGGAAAATAAAAAGATTTTTTATTTTTGTTACGGAACCTGAACCTTTCAAAATACCTGGTCATGAAAAAAACAATAATACCCTTTATTCTCCTTGTTTTGAGTGGTTTTTCACTTGCTGCGCAGGATAATCCCATGGGAAAGACGTGGGCTGTTTTTATCGAAAATACAAACTACATGACCTTTTCCAGTCTGGCCGGAGCCATTAAGGATGTGGATATGGTTAAAAATGCCCTGTCCGGTTACCGGATAGACAGGTTTGTCATTAAGCAGGATATGAAGCAGGGTCAGATGAAAAAATTCTTTTCTGCGGAACTGCCTGCCCTGTTGAAGGAAAATAAGGTAAATTCCTTGTTTATATGGTATTCGGGCCATGGGAAATTTATCAATGAAACCGGGTACTGGATCCCGGTAGATGCCAGAAGGGATGATGAATCTACCTTTTATAAAATGGAAGAACTGAAGAAACAATTACAACAATATGCCGGTTTTCTGGGTCATATTCTGGTGGTAACGGATGCCTGTGAATCGGGGCCCACCTTTTTCCAGGCCATGCGGTCTGTTCCGGTGGAACCTGACTGCAGTCAGACCACACAGGCAAAAAGAAACTCTTATCAGGTGTTGTCGGTTACGGCCTATGACCTGGCTACGGAAGCATCTCTTTTCTCCAGAATTTTTGCCGGAACGCTTACAGGAAATACCAATAAATGTTTGCCCGTACAGGTCATTGTCAGAAAGATCATCGTTGCAATGATGAAGAACCACCAGGATCGGCCCCAGTTTGGAAATATCGCCGGATTGCCTTATGAAGGAGGTACGTTTTTGTTTTATAAAAAATAAAGAATAACATACCGGAGTATGGGATAAAATAGCCCCGGGCAGCCCGGAGTTAGTCAAACTTCATTACTATTGGGATCTTTACTCCTCTTTTTATTTTTTTACCGGGCTTTACTGATGCATATTTTATGATCGTTTTTTATGCAACCAGATGAGGAGGAAAATCGTATAAAAAATTTTAAGTACATTTGATAAAAAAATGGTTGTCATTATGAAAAAGAAAATTTTCATCGGTGGTCTTGTCCTTCTATTTGGACTTGGTTTGCAGGGATACGGCCAAAGTGCCAGGAAATATTTCAAGACCGGAGAGGAGTTCCTAAACAAACATGCCTATCAGGATGCAATTGATCAATTTTCGAAGGCGATAGCGCTAAAGCCTGAGTTTACCAAAGCTTATATTGCCAGGGCGGGTATCTATGAAAAAATGGAACAGCCTGAAAAAGCGCTGGAGGATTACAAACGTGCCCTGGTCTTTATCAATGATGATGCTTCTATCTATTACAGTGCCGGTAGAATATACAACCAGCTTGGCCGTTACCGTGAAGCACTGAATATGTTGAACCATGCCACCCGGTTGGAAAAGAAGCCCATGAATATTCTACAGGAGAAGGTGAAATCGCTTATGGCCCTGGAGATGTATAAGAAGGCGCTGCATGCTGCCGATTCGGCTGTAAAAATCAAGGCTACTGCCCTGAATTATTTTTTACGGGGCCATGCGAATGAAAAACTGACAAACCTGGAAGCCGCCGAAAAGGATTATCGTTTGGCGGTAAATATGAAATCCAACTATACGGATGCCCGCCTGGCCCTGGCTAAATTGTACCTCCGGCAAAATAAGATACAGCAGGCGATGAATGAGTGTAATTATGTCTTATCTTACAATAACAAGAACACGGATGCTTACCTGATAAGGAGTGAGGTATATGTCAGGCAACTGGATATGCCCAATGCTATCAATGATATCTCACGGATCCTTCTGATAGAACCGGATAATCCCGATATGTTCTTTATCCGGGGACAATATTATCAGCAATTTAACCAGCATATCAATGCTATTACTGATTTTACAAAGGTTATCAGTTTGCGCCCCGAGGATCCCAAAGCTTATATGGCCCGGGCAAAATCCTATGAAGACATATTGGATTACAAATCGGCGGAAAAAGATTATAAAACGATCACCCAACTGACGAAAAACAATGCGGAAGCAGAAAAAATGCTGAAAGAGGCACAGAAAAGACTGTATGAGTTGAACCGGGAAAATGAAAAACCGGTGATATCTCTTTTGATCCCGGCACCGGATGAGAATAAGCGTATTAATGTACCGGAAAATAAACAGGAAGTAATTTTGAAGGGGACGGTTAAGGATCAGAGTGATTTGGAATATCTGAAGATCAACGGGAAACCTGCTCACCTGGATAAAAAGGAAGGAAAGGTTGAATTCCTGGCCAATGTGGAGATAAATGATACCAACCTCATCCTTATCGAAGCGAGTGATATTTACCACAATATTGCGAGAGATGAATATTACATACGGAGGACGGAGATCGTTCCTCCTGAAGTGCATATCCTGGCCCCATATGCTTCGGATAACGGAGAGATCTACCTTGAAACAACAGATCCCGAGCTTTATGTTGAAGGGAAGATAAAGGATGAAAGTCCCATAAAAACCATTATGATCAATGGTATTTATGCCAGCTACAAACCCGATGAGATCAATCCTCATTTTTCGGCCAGCATTAATATTATGAACAAAAACAATTTTACGGTTACGGCCGAGGATATTTACGGGAACAAAAGTACGGTTTCCTTTAAGCTTAATCGTGAGGGGGCTGCTTTTGCCGGTAATAATCCCATGGGAAAGACCTGGGCAGTATTTATTGAAAATTCCAATTATCAGACTTTTCCCTCCCTTGATGGTCCGCCTAAAGATATCTCCCTGATGAAAAAGGCACTGGCCCGTTACCGGGTGAACAATGTCATTGTCAAGAAGGATATGACCAAGGAGCAGATGGAAAAGTTCTTTTCCATCGAGCTGCGTGACCTGGTGCGGAGCAATCACGTCAATTCGATTCTTATCTGGTATGCCGGCCATGGTAAATTTATCAATGAAACAGGGTATTGGATCCCGGTGGATGCCAAGAGGGATGATGAGTTTACCTACTTTAATATAAGTAACCTGAAGGGGGCTCTCCAGGCATATGCCAACTGGGTAACCCATATCCTGGTGATCACCGATGCCTGTGAATCCGGTCCTACCTTTTATCAGGCTATGCGTTCCGTGCCTGAAATACGAAGTTGTGATGACTGGAAAGCTACCCGTTTTAAATCTTCCCAGGTATTTTCTTCGGCAGGTTATGAACTGGCCGTGGACAATTCACAATTTACCCGTACTTTCGCCAATACCCTGCTGAATAATCCGGATGCCTGTATCCCTATTGAAAGTATTGTACAGAAGGTGACCAAAGCGGTGGTACAGAACAACCAGCAAAAACCCCAATTCGGGAAAATCGCAGGGCTGGAGGATGAAGACGGCACCTTTTTCTTCATTGCAAAGTAACCTGATCTGAATATATGAAATATCTCTGTCACCGTTTTATTCCAAAAAGCACGTACCTCCGCTGGTTATTTTTCCTGGCTTTGTTTTTTTTAGTTTTGCCTTTCGTTGAGGCACAGAAATATTTTTTCGATGTTTATGGGGTAGAGCAGGGACTCAGTTCATCCAAGGTTTATACGATCCTGCAGGATCATAATGATCTGGTATGGTTGGGAACAGAATCGGGGGTTTCTCTTTTTGACGGGCAAAAATTCACCGATTTTACCTCTGAACAGGGAATGGCAGAAAACGGCGTGTTTTCAATTCTGGAGGATTCGAAAGGAAATCTTTGGTTCGGACATCTTGACGGAGGCATTACCCGTTATGACGGGCATCATTTTGAAGTTATCAGATTTGACTCTGTTACTATTAACGGAGACATTACTTCTCTTACAGAGACGCCGGATCATAAACTATGGATCACTACCAGTGCATCCGGGGCTTTTCTTGTAGAGAATCCCTTTCTGCCTGTAAAAGAGATGAAGGTTCATCAGTATCTTGGGAAAAAGGGACTGAGCGACCGTATCTTCGGAGCATTTCAGTCGAGTGACAGCGGGTTTTTTTGCCTTTCGGATGTGGGGATACATCGTTATTTTCCAGAGAAAGACAGTTTTGAAATTTTTAATCTGAGACATTTTACCCATTATTTCACCAAAACATGCATGCTGGAAGACAGGAAAGGGAATTTTTGGTTCGGTACCTATCATGGTGGTCTGTATAAATATGACCGGGCAAAGGATACCATGGTGGTATTTGACAGCAAAAGGGATGGACTGGCTCTGAACTGGGTAAGTTGCCTTTTGGAGGATTCGGACGGGGACATATGGGCCGGAACTTTCGGGGGGGGTGTTACACGAATCCGTGACGGACAACTGGAAACATTCAATACAACCAACGGGTTGAAAGATAATTTTGTGCAGTGCATAACACAGGATCATGAGGGAAATATCCTTATAGGTACCCGTTATCACGGGCTGAATATTTTCAAGGGAGAGAGGTTTATCTCGATAGATAAGAGTGACGGTTTAAGTAATCCTTCGGTTTGGGCAATCTACCAAAGTCCGGACAATGAGTACTGGTTTGGCACCAATGAGGGGATCACTGTATATGATCCTTCAAATAAACAGGATAAACGTTTTCGTTATTATAACCGCAAGGAAAACGGCATTGAGAATATTATCCGTTTTATTGTGAATGATTCCGGGGAACATCTGTGGATTGGCACCTATCAGGGTGGGATCTTTGAGTATGATCCCGGCCGGGATCGTTTTTACTATGATTATTATCTGAACCGCATTCTCTACCGTGATCTGATTGTTACGGCGCTGGCTGTGGATAAGGAAGATCATATCTGGGCCGGCACCAATGACGGGGTTACCTATTTTGATCCCAGAACAAAACAAGGGACCCGCTATACCCAGGGAGACGGACTGGTAGGCAATGGCATTACGGCCTTGTATTATGACCGTAAAAGGAATATGATGTGGATCGGTTCCGAAAGAAAAAAAGGACTGACCTGTTATGATTTTCATCAAAAGAAGTTTATCAGAAAGATCGAATCCAAAAGAATTACTCCGCTGGCTATTACTACTGATCCCAAAGGGACGATCTGGCTGGGTACTAATATCGGGCTGTATGCCTTTGACGGTGATACAATTACAATGCATCTGACGGAGGAGGACGGCTTGTTGGCCAACCGGATAAACCTTATCATTTCGGATAAGAATGGAAATATTTATGTAGGCACCAACAAGGGTCTTAACAAATTTGTTCCGGGTGGGGAAAAGATGGAGGTTTATACGAGGCGTAACGGTTTTGTGGGGATTGAGACCCGCCGGAATGCTGCCTATATGGACCGGCAGGGGTATTTGTGGTTTGGGACTGCCAACGGAGCCACACGGTTTGATCCGCGGGTAAAACGCCGGGGGAATACAGAACCTCTTACTCATATCCGTAGTATAGAGGTTAATTATGTGCCCCGCACGATGGTCCCCGGCATGAAACTTCAACATAATGAACGATCCATTATTTTTGATTATTACAGTATCTGTCTGACCAATCCGGATGCTGTCAGATATCAGGTTATGCTGGAGGGGGCAGATGCCGGATGGCGACCTGTCACTACCGAAACGCGGGCTACCTATTCCGCCCTTTCCCCCGGGCATTATACATTTATGGTCAAGGCCAGAAACAGTGAGGGAATATGGAACAGCAAACCGGTGACTTTTTCATTCCTTATCCGTCCGCCATTTTACCTTACCTGGTGGTTTATCACCCTGATGATCATTCTGATAAGCATGACCGTATGGACCTATATAAAGATCAGGGAAAGGAACCTGGTACGTGAAAAGGTGATCCTCGAAGAAAAAGTGGTACAACGGACAGCAGAGGTGGTGGAAAAGAGTAAAGAGCTGGAGGCCAGGAATAAGGATATTACTGACAGTATTCGTTATGCCAAACGGATCCAGAATGCCATATTACCACCGGAAAATATTCTTTCCGATTCCTTTATTTTTTTCAAGCCAAAAGATATTGTCAGTGGCGATTTTTACTGGTTTAATTCTTTCGGATCAAAAATTTTTATTGCTGCTGTTGACTGTACAGGACATGGCGTCCCGGGGGCTTTTATGTCTTTTATCGGCTATAATTCGCTGAATAAGATCGTTAATGAGTACCATATCACCGAACCGGCATCTATTCTGGATTATCTGAATGACGAAATATACAAGACCCTGCATATCCAGTCGAGGGTGGAGGAAGTGAAAGATGGCATGGACCTGGCGCTGATTGTTTATGATACGGGTAAACATATTCTGGAATATGCCGGAGCTCACAATCCCCTGTATCTTGTCCGTGATCATCAACTGCAGGAGATAAAAGCCGATCGCTTTTCCATCGGGATGACTTCAATGGATCAGGGGAGGAAGTTTACCAACCATACCATAGAAGTAAAGTCAGGAGATATGACTTATATCTTTTCCGATGGTTATGCCGACCAGTTCGGAGGACCTGAAGGGAAGAAATTCAAGACCCGGCAGATGAAGGAATTGTTTTTGAAGATCTATACCCTGGATCTGAAAGAACAGAAAAAAATACTGGGAAAAACCCTGGAGAAATGGAAGGGAAAAGAAGACCAGGTCGATGATATCCTTATTATCGGTACAAAGTTTGATTAGGGATTGCCAGATAAGTTTCCCAGAAGTTATATTTACATAGGATCTACATCATTGATGAACTGCAGGCCCTTGAATCCCGGGGTTTCGCGCAGGTATTTTTCAAATTCCTGCAGAATGTTTTTGGCTGCTGCCTTGTCGGTATCCCGTTCCAGCTTCAGCAGGATCTGCTTGATATATTGATTCCGGATCCTGGGGATAAAGGCATATTGTGGTCCCAGAACATTCTTGTCTTTGAATTTTTTTTTCAGCATAGTAGCTAGCCTGGAAGCCGCCTGTGATACCGTATCATTTTTGCGGTGTTTGAGGGTGATACGTATCAGGCGAAAAAAAGGAGGATAATGGAAGAGCTTGCGTTCTTTCAGTTGGCTGCTGTACATGTGGAAATAATCATGGTTCAGTACATCTGTTATAACCGGATGGTCCGGGTCATAGGTCTGTATAATGACATGACCCTGTTTGTCTTTGCGGCCGGCCCGTCCGCTTACCTGGGCCATGAGCTGGTAGCTTCGTTCCCAGGCCCTGAAATCGGGAAAGTGCAGCAGGTTGTCGGCGTTGAGGATCCCTACTACCCGTACATGGCCGAAATCAAGACCTTTGGTGATCATCTGCGTGCCGATCAGTATATCGGTATTTTTTTCTTCAAAATCCCGGATGATCGACAGGTATTGCCTTTTGGTATGGGCTGTATCCAGGTCAAGACGGGCCGGATGGGAATCGGGGAAAATCAAACGGATCTCTTCTTCTATTTTTTCGGTACCGAAGCCGCGGGTATGAAGATGGGTGGACCCGCATACAGGACATTTTTCAGGTACCGGGATGTTATAGCCACAGTAATGACAGATCAAACGGTTGCTGTTTTTATGATAGGTAAGGCTTACGTCGCAGTTTTTGCAGTAGGGGATCCATCCGCAATCGGCACATTGAATATAAGGAGAAAAGCCCCGGCGGTTCTGAAAAAGGATCACCTGTTGCCTTTCGTCCAGGGTTTCACGGATAGCATCATACAGTGCATAGGACAGATGTCCCCTTATTTCGCGGCGTTTATACACCTTCTTCATATCCACCACCTGTATTTCGGGCATAGCAAGACGGGTATAGCGTTCTTTCAACTCTGTCAGTCCGTATTTACCGGTGCGGGCATTAAAATAGGATTCAATGGATGGTGTGGCAGAGCCGAGCAGTACCCTGGCCCCCGTAAGATGGCCGAGCATGACGGCTGCATCCCTGGCATGGTAGCGGGGCGCAGTAGAGTCCTGTTTATAGCTGGTTTCATGTTCTTCATCGACGATAATAAGACCGGGATCACGGAAGGGCAGAAAAACGGCTGCCCGTACGCCCAGCACAACCTGAAGGGGTTTATCATTATCATTACCCGACAGGTTAAGCCAGGTTTCTATTCGTTCGGAATCGCTGTAGCGTGAGTGATAGATGCCTGCCAGGTCGCCGAAGGCTTCCCTGAGCCGGTGGATCATTTGACCGGTGATGGCAATTTCCGGCAACAGGTACAATACCTGTTTCCCTTGTTGTATCTGCTCATGGATCAGATGAAAGTAAATCTCTGTCTTGCCACTGGAAGTTACGCCATGTAGCAAAACGGTGTTTTTTTCCTGAAAAAGATGATGTATCTGTTCCAGTACCTGTTGCTGGGCTGTGGTAAGCTTTTTAAGATTTATCTGCTTTTCCTCTCCCCTTTCCAGCCGGCTGACGGGCAGTTCATATTCTTCCAGTATCCCTTTTTTCTTCAGGGACGACAGGGCCCCGGGGAAAGGATATTGCCGGAGTAACTCCTGTTTGAGAAATTCATGTGACGGCTCTCCGGGAGACCAGTCCCTTGCACAGGCGGCAAACAGTTCCCATTGTCTTTGGGCGCGTTTCAGTTTTTTCGGTAACTGCCGGATCTCATCTTCCGTAAGGCGGGGTGAAATGCGGATATAACGAAGGGTCCTGGGCTTATAGGTGTCAATCATTTGACTATGTTCCGATAAGGCTTCTTTTTTCAGTAAAGTTTTAATGAGAGCAGGTGCTTTTCGTTTGCCGTATAATTTACCCAGTTCATCGTCAAGTACACCGGGATGTGTTTGGACATAAAAAAATATCTCACGTTCTTTTTCTGATAATATGCCTAACGTTTTGAAACCGGGATCGATGGTATAGGAAAAATGGTGAGCGGGCTTCAGTCCTGCCGGCAGGGCGGCATCCATTACTTCGCCGGGTGTACAGAGATAATAATCTGCCATCCATTCCCAGAAAAGGAAGTGCTTTTCATCCAGCAGGGGCCGGGCATCCAGTACACGGCTGATCTCTTTGGGGAGAAAAGTGCCGGGCGGTTCCGTAGTAAGACGCCGGACCAGCCCGGTATAGGATTTTTTTTCACCAAAAGGCACGATGACCCGCACACCGGGCGTCACCTTTAATAAAAGGGAAGCAGGGATATGATAGGTAAAGGTCCCTGAAACCGGTAAAGGCAATAAAACTTCAGCATAGGTGTCAGGTTCCATACGGTCAGAAATATAAAAAACGCAAAACGGATAATCCGGTCAGACAGACAGGATATTGGCTATCTCCAGATAATCTTTTCGTACTTCCTTATGTAGTTTAACCGCTTTGCTAAAGGGGACAAGTGATATTTCATTGTTCAGGAGTCCGACCATGGCGCTTTTTTGATCATCCAACAGTGCATCTACGGCAGCATAACCCAACCGGCTGGCAGTGACCCTGTCGAAGACAGAGGGTGAGCCACCCCGTTGAATATGGCCCAGCACGGTTACTCTTATCGAATAACCTTCAAAATCCTTTTTTACTGCCTCGGCTACACCAAAGGCCCCTCCGGGATAAGCCCCTTCGGCCACGATGATGATGTTGCTGGATTTTTTACGTTTATATCCTTCTTCAAGAAAAGAACGCAGATTTTTGATCTGATCTTTTATTTCGGGAATGATGATCGCCTCGGCCCCGACAGCGATCCCGCTGCGGACAGCAATGAATCCGGCTTCAGCCCCCATGACCTCAATGAAAAAAAGACGATCATGGGCACTGGCGGTATCCCGGATCTTGTCCACGGCTTCGATCACGGTATTCAGGGCCGTATCATAACCAATGGTATAATCGGTGCCGTAAATATCATTGTCTATGGTGCCCGGAATTCCTATCAGCGGGATATCATATTCTTCATTGAAGATGCGGGCGCCGGTGAAGGAACCGTCGCCCCCGATCACCACCACCCCGTCTATGTTTCGTTCTTTCAGTGCCTCGTAAGCTTGTTTGCGG
>WFSC01000318.1 GCA_015486185.1 Bacteroidales bacterium
AAGGTTATCTGGAAAAGCTGAAAGCCTATATCAGGTTTTATAGAAATTATTATAAAATTCCTTCCGGTATTTTATTTCCATAAGGTGCCAGACTGAACAACACCTGTTGTTTTTGTTCATGGGCTTTTATCAGAGCTTTGCTTACAGGGCCTATTTGTTTTCCCTGTTCCGGTTCCGTAAATCGTAAGAAGAACCATAAATAAGCTGAGTGTTGTCCTTTCATTTCACAATATCCTGATCCGGCAGATAGAGCCATACGGCAGGATGCATGGTATAGAGGCGGTACTGTTTGCCGTCAAAGACAAGAATCGGACTGGAATGGTTATCATCGACGACAGGATTTCCCGGATATTTGATCCAATGAATGAGGTCGCCGGACATGGCTACGTTGGATGTCCAGGTTGATTCTTTTTCATTATTCATCCAGTTGGCATAATTGGTGCCATGATAAAATGCATAATATTCCCCTTTATATTTTATGATCTGGTTGACTGCAATAGCTGTTGAATCATATTTTTCGGGACCGGGTTTCAAAACGGGTTCGTCCTGTACGTTTGTCCAGACTTTATGATCGGATGAAGAGGCAAGCCAGACCGCTTCATCATTACGTTCATAAAAAAGATACCATTTGCCGTTTTCGATCCAAACGGCGGGTGTTCCGTAAGGTCCCGGTGTCAGCGGGTCTCCGTTGGTATAACGAATGTCAAGCGGTCCTTTTTCTTCCCAATGGATACCATCATGGGAGGTAAGCCAGTGAGCAATGTCATTTTTTCCCTCGGCAAACATGTAGTAAATGCCTTCATATTTTATTACCTGCATATCTTCGGTCCAGAGGTCGTCATAAACCGGATTCCCGGCATATCTTTGCCAGTGGACACCGTCAGGAGATGTGGCATATCCGACATATTTAGGATCATGGTCTCCTCTGTATCCTGTGTACCACATTTTGAATATTCCTTCATCCCGCAAGATATATCCTCTTTCACGTATTTTCCTGTCCCATGTATTTGTGCCTGTTCCGGTAAAGACCGGATTGTGTTTATAAGGTATGAAATCGACCATTTCTTCAGGGAACTCCTTGCGGACGGCATTTTTCCGCTTGGATCTCCGGTCGTTTTTACAGAATTGCGCTGAAAGGATCAACAGGATAAAACCCAGGAAAAATAAATGTTTCATATCTGTTCTGTTTTTTTTGCAAAAGTTTTTTTAATAGCGTAAAAGTATCAGGGTCGTTTATGGTTTTGTATATGATGAAAAGAAGACGAGCAAAAAGTTTTATCAGAAAGAAATTTATTGCCTATCAAATATAAAAATAAAAGCTCATAAACAGAAGCAGGATATGACTGAAAAAATTGTGATGTGACAGGATTGGATGATAATCACAAGGTGGAGCCGGACAGATTGGAAAAAAAGTGTAATTTTATAGAAAACAAATAATCAAAACATCTGAAATTTTCCATAATAACCAAAAGTCTATCCCATGAAGTCATTGTTGAGAATCTCCTGTTTTCTTGTTTTTGTCAGTATTCCCGGTGGGCTGGTTGCTCAGGATATCCCGTTTCAGACGAGACCTGAACCTGATCAGTGCAACAATATTCAATTATATCTGGAAGCAGCAGCGGCCCAAATCACGGATCATGCTCTTACCGGTATCCACACCTTACACGATTGGGAAAAAGTGCGATCTGAACGTTATCATGAGCTTGTTGAGATGCTTGGCCTTGAAGATGTGCCATTGAAAAAGCAAAGAGAAAAGCCTGATGTGAGAATTACCGGGACGATATATGAAAAAGGGTATCGTATTGAAAAACTTTATTATGAATCTCTCCCTTCCCTGTATGTACCTGCAAATTTGTATATCCCTGATCATGCCGGCAAAAAAGCCGTGCCGGCTATTTTATATGTTTGTGGCCATTCTCCGACACAAAAAGTGCATTACCAGGCTCATGCAAGGAAATTTGCACAATTGGGATTTGTTTGTCTGATCATTGAGACCATACAATGGGGTGAAGTACGTGGTGAGCACTGGGGATGTTATGCGAGGGGTTGGTTTCACTGGTACAGCCGTGGATATAATCCTGCCGGTGTGGAAGTATGGAATGCAGTAAGAGGGCTGGATCTTTTATCGGCGAGACCGGAGGTGGATCCCGAAAAACTGGGTGTTACCGGCATTTCCGGAGGAGGGGCCCAAAGCTGGTATATTGCCGCCATTGATCCGCGCATCAAAGCGGCCGCACCGGTGTGTGGGGCCAGCACGCTGAAATCCCATCTTCTGGCAGGGACAATCGATGGTCATTGTGACTGTATGATGCCTGTGAACACCTACCGAAGGGATTTTCAGACCTTTGGTGCCCTTATTGCTCCCCGGCCGTTTCTTATCGCACAAGCCGACCGTGACGGACTTAACACGATAGAATCGGTTCGTGAACTCTATGCTGATGTTAAGAAAATATATGATCTTTATGGGAAATGCAATCAAATCCAAATGGTGGAGACGCCGGGAGGTCATTCTTATCATAAAATATCCCGGGAAAAAATATTTTCTTTTTTCATAAAATATCTGATGGGAAAGAATATCTCTCCGGAAGAGGCAGGAGATATTGACGAGTCTCCGCAAGCGCAGTTATCTGCAGAAGAATTGAAAGTGTATATAAACGGTCCGCCGAAAGATGATCTTACTACAAAAATCCAGGATTCGTTTGTTAAACTTCCGGTGCCCCCTATGATCTCAAATGAGAACGAATTATATTCATTCAGGGATTCTGTCAAAAGATTTCTCCTGCGGGAGACCTTCGGTGCTTTCCCGGTTCATCCGGAACCGTTTGATCCAAGACTCCTATATCGTACGGCTGACGGAGCAAAGTATGGCAGGGACATTTTCAGTTTTGTTTCGGAAAAAGGGTGGCGTCTGAAAGTGGATATCCGGTGGAATAAAGATCCTAATCAGATAAATCCTTTATTAATTGTCTTGCGCTGTCCGGAGGAAGACCGTTGGGCATCTGAAGCTTTTGTCAATACAATACATCCTGAGGGTAATGTGGCTTATGTGGAGGTGAGAGGTGTCGGAGCAAATGGGTGGGCTTCCGATTTTCAGTGGCAC
>WFSC01000319.1 GCA_015486185.1 Bacteroidales bacterium
AAAGAGAAAAATCACGAAATAATTTGAAAATATTGTTTATATTTAGGAAGATTAAGTGCGGGTGATCCCCTCCTTTTTTTTGTAAATATTTTGTATCGTATGTCACGTTTAATAAAATTAATATTGATATTTTTTATCTTTTCCTGTTGGGGATGCAGTAAAATCATGCTGGGGTTGTACGGGATCAGGGACACGAAGAAGATCGATAATAGGGAAATATTGGATTTTGCTAAAAAATCAGGTATTGGGCAAGAGAATATTTATGTTCTAAGTTTTCCCGAAAATAAAACCCCGGCAAAAGATAATACCAAGATCGCCATCGGCAATGGCAATGTCTGCACATCGGATCCTGTGGAGTATCTTCATGGTCAACCGCTTCAGGCGCTCTATTTTAACTGTCACGGTCAACTGATCTCATTCCATAACAATTGTTATACGGGCGGATTCCCCAATCTCAAATGGGATCGCAATGATCTCTTCTCGGTTTTTCCGCCCCGCAGCAGGATCCCGGTGGACTCAGTCTATACGTTGGAAAAAGTATTGGAGAATGTTTATTCCCCGGATGGGGAGAAAGCGACCGCAAGGATAAAAAGTGATTGTTCGTATTATTGTGTGGTTTTCTGGAATGTTTTTATGTCACGACAAAGCAAAAGACTGATCAGACTCGTTCAGGATAATCTGAAATTGGTTCATGAGCCGGATTGCGTAGAGGTCTTTTATATCAATGACGATAATTATTTCAATACCCTTTTCCATGATATTCCTTAGGGTATGGATCTTTTGGTCTTTTTTCAATTGAATACTCCATAAAACATAAAATATAATGCATTTATTGTTCGGACAGTAATAATCCGGCGTTCAGTGTTCGATACTCCTGCCAGGCAGGCATTCGACATTCGGTGTTCGATATTCGATATTCATAATGATCATCGGAAGATAAAGGTCAGGGTCCCGCCGTCGCTGATCTCCCGGTGCTTCAGATAATACCTGTCCAGGGGCCTGTCGTTGAGGAGAATCTCTTTCAACAGATATTTGTCCGGGGCATAGTTCAGCGTTTTTATTCGGAGGATCTTTCCTTGTCCCATCCTGATCTCTGCCGCGGGAAAGAGGGGGGAGGTGAGCTCGTAGATATCCGTACCGGCAATAGGATAGAGTCCCAGGGCGCTGAAGATATACCAGGCGGATAAGGTTCCTGCATCGTCATTGCCTTCGAGGCCGACGTAATTGTCATCATATTTATGTTTCAGTATCCACCGTACCCATTTCTGTGTGAGATCAGGCCGGCCGGCTTCGTTGAACAGGTAAGCGGCATGCAGGTCCGGTTCGTTACCCTGCCAGTAGTAAGGGCCGAAGAAGAGGGGCTGCAGTTTTTTGGGTGCTTTTTTGAAGAAGGTGTTGAGCTCCCGGACAAAATAAGCGGTATCGCCGAAAAGGGAGATCAGCCCCTGCGGGTCCCAGGGTACGGCCCATCGCCACTGCAGGGCACTGCCCTCGACATAGTCGTCGGTGTATTTTCCTTTATTATCGAGGTAAGAAAGAGCAAGGGGCTTGAATGCTTTTACGAAGGTTCCGTCAGCGTTGCGGGGCTGGAAATATTTGGTAGCCGGGTTCCAGGTGTTGCGGTAATACATGGCATGATCGTGGAAGAGGGCAGCGCTGTCTTTTTTACCGAGGGCGGTAGCGAGGCGGCTGATGGCATCGTCGGCCCAGGCGTATTCGAGGGTCTTGGAGACGGCCTTATCCATCCTGTCTGCCGGACAGTAATGATATTTCAGGTAGGCCGCGATGCCACGGCGGCCGGGGGCCGCACTGCCCCGCGGATGGGGCGCCAGCGCCGTAGCGGACATATTGCGAAAGGCGAACTCCGCATCGAAACCGCGGAGGCCTTTCTGATACGCCTCGGAGATAACGATATCGGCGGGGGAGCCCAGCATGGAGCCGGTGTAGCCATAGCCCGCGGGCCAGCGGGGCAGCCAGCCGCCCTGCCGTGCCATCATGAGCAGCGATCTGATCATATCGCGCTGATCATTAGGAGCGATAAGTGTGTAGAGGGGATGGACCGTGCGGTAGGTGTCCCACAGTGACATGTCAGTGAAATAACGGAAGCTGTCAGCTACATGTACCTGCTTGTCGAACCCGCGGTATTCGCCGTTGACATCATTAAAAATAGTAGGCATCTGAAAGACACGATAGAGAGCTGTGTAAAAAATAGTGCGTTGTTTTTTGGTACCACCTTCAATGTTGATCAGGGACAGTTTCTTTGTCCAGGCTTGCTGGGCTTCCGTAAGGACCTTGTCGAAACTTTTCCCGCCAGCTTCCTTGTCCAGGTTCTTCCTGGCATTGGCAAGGCTTACATATGAGATGCCAACCTTAACGATCACCTGTGTGTTCGGATAATTCTTTGGGATGTCGATCACCACACCGGGATGGTCGCCGCTGATGGTATCGCGGCCCGGGAAATAACCTTTTTCATTCCACACGGTGAATGAAAGCAGGGGTTTGTCGAAACGGGCGACGAACCAGACTCTTTCTCCGCCGTAACGCCGGGCAAAAGTGCCGAAGGTTTTGATGTTTCCCTCCACTTCCTGTTTTCCGGACAGGACTCTGACAAAGCCGTCTTTGGCCGGATATTCTTTATTGCCTCCCAGGGTATTTCCTACGTTGATGACCAGGTGAGGAGTTTTCCATCCCCTGAAAGTATAGCGATGAATGCCGGTGCGTAGTGTAGCGGTCATCTCGGCCAGGATCCTTTTTTTTCGCAGATAGACGGCATAGTATCCGGGAAAAGCAGTTTCGTCACGGTGGGAGAAAGGAAGGAAAAATCCTTTCTTCAATTTCTTGTAAGAGATATGGCCCGTCACAGGTGTTACCAGGAAGTGTCCGCCATCGGTGGCACCGGTACCAATGAGGCGTGTATGGCTGAAACCTGTGATTTTATTATCTCCATAGTAATACCCCGAAATGTTCAGCGCTTTCTTATGCCCGAGGAACGATGCCGTCTCAGGGCCCAACCGTACCATGCTGTAAGGAAGGGTGGCGCCTGGATAGTTATGGGCGCAGGTCCACGGCCATCCGCCGGTACCGATGAAAGGATCGACAGACCGGATCAGGGCATTGGCGGGTGCAGCATTGTGTGATTCAGGCAGTGGATGCGTATGAACGATGATCTGGTATTTGAGCAGAAACCAGAGAAGGAACAGAATTGCTGCAGACAGGACAAAAGCAACAAGCTTAAAAAGTATTTTCAAAGGTTTTTTCATGAATGGCATCAG
>WFSC01000320.1 GCA_015486185.1 Bacteroidales bacterium
AGTTTTTCTTCCAGCACTTCATATGAAAAATATTTTTTACCCAGTTGAAAGTTAAATTCTGCTATTTCGCGGTTCAATTTTTCATTATAGATTATTTCCCGCATTTGTTCTACCTTTTCATCTGTTAGTTGATTGTTTTCCAGCATGACGGTCTTGAACCCCTTGCTTCCGATATCCGGCCAGTAAACAGGCTTATAATTATTTACGAAAATGGGACGTTTGGCCAATACGGCTTCCACAAAGGCATTCCCAAAACCTTCATATGTACTGAAATATGTGCATGCTATAGCATTAGCATAGGCATCCGAAAGCGAATATTTTCCATCTACGGAACCGATAAATCCTTTGTTATGTATCAGATGGGAAGCAAAATAAACCTGATCGCTAACCTTTAGCTGATGTATAAGATTAACCAGTTCATTATAATATATACTGCCGGCATCATCCTTATAATCACCGGTGATCACCAATTTGATATTTTTATCTTTTAGCCTGTCTATCAGTTGAATGGCAACTTCGATTCCTTTTCTGCGAACAATTCTGGTAACCTGGAAAAGAAGTTTATTTTCGGGTTTCAGCCCCAGATCCCGGGGCAGGTTTTTATTATGTTTATCCGGTATGCCGAATTTCATATTGAAATCCATAACATTAGGAACGACAATGGAATCCCTGTTATATTTTTTCTTCAGGGTTTCTTTAGCCGGCGTATTTATTACAGCATGAAAAGAATTGGGCAGGCGGAGAGGAAAAGTTTCTTCCACGATTTTATTAATAACCTCATGTGGAGAAATATAGCGATCACCTCTCTCCCAGGCAAAGTCATGATCATGGGTTATGGTGGGGATACCCAGTTTTTCGATGGCAATGGCAATGCCCCGGCCCATTTCGAGATGAGCCGGTAGGGCAGAAGCGTTTTCCGAAATAACTACTTCTATTTTCTTTTCATGTACCCAGTCAATGATTTTATCGGCAATGATATTGGAATAAAGATTTATATGTTCAAGCAACTCATCAATGTTCGCATCGGGATAGAAAAAAGCCTTTTTTTGTCCCCAGTAACTTTCAGGGGAGAAAAATGACATTTCAACAACCAATGTGTCATATTGTGGGTCAAAATCCCAATTCTGAAACTGTCCGGAAATAATGAAAACCTCATGTCCCATACGTTTCAGGACCTCAATCCATTTTTCTGTTTCCAGAGCTACTCCGTCAACGCCACCAATCCGGCCAATAATGATACCGATACGCATAGTAGGAAATGTTTATTTTAGAACGAACGAAGAAGATCCGATTTTATGGCCTTCGAGATATAAAAATACCGAATATTTTCCCGGGATAAGAGAACCGTCATTATTCCAGTAAATGCACATGTCTATATCCTTGTTCAGATATTCAACCTCGCGTTTTGCCGAACAGGCCAATTGCTGACCTTCTACATTAATTACTTCCATATCTGGTCCTGCCAGGACAATACTGTCTGGTCGTTGTATTCGCATATAAACGGTTTTGTTCCCGGCTTCAGCTATAGGATTTTCACGCAGAGTAAAACATACCCTGAGTTTAAAGATTTTGCCTATTTTGTTTTTTTCACGTCCCCGTTTGTTCAAAGGTGTGATGACAATATTCTTGGCAGGGATCACGGAAGCGATCTTTACCTTTCCGGACAATTCTTCTTTTTCTTTTTCAAGCTGGGTTTTGGATTTTTCCGTTATTTCAAGTTTTGTACTGATCTGTTTGTTTTCTTCCGACAGGATCTTGTTCCGGGTATTCAATGAATCGATTTGCCGGATATAACTTTTCATGATCGCACGCAGGGTGTGAATTTCCTTTTTATAAAGAACGATCTTTTGTGCATTGGAAGCCTGTAGCCGCAGTAGATATTTAATGCGGTTTTTTTCCAGAATGATCTGCTGGTTTAATGTATCATTGTTCGTTTTCAAAGTATCATATTGGTACATTAAGTGTTCCAGTTGATGGGTCAGTGAGTCTTTCTCTGCGGTGAGAACGGTTTCCATTTCTGTCATTTTTGACTTTTGATTATAATACTTATAGATAAGAGCAGCAAGAGCAACTCCCAGAAGTATGATAAATAAAGTAAGCCAAATTACGCCTTTACGTTTGGGTTTTTCAGGTATGCTTTCGGGCATTTTTGTTGTGTCCATGAGAATATTATTTTAGTTTTAAATATTTTTCTTTACCTATCCAATGTCCTCTTATTTGTCCCTTCGGGGAGGGAGCAAAGAATAAACCTTTGGTATGTTGTCTTAGCGCGCTATGCGCAGATAATTCTACGATCTCTGCGTGAAAATATATTAATAAGTTTTTCATCTGTTGTCTCTTTTATATTATTTACCGGACATTACTGTTTTTATCATAAACGTTTATTGAGTATAAATAATATAACCAATTAGTCATTTAATGCAATATTACGTAATGAAAAGATAATTTGCCTGATTTTTTTCAGGTTATCCTTTGAAAAATAGATTTCGTCTCCCGTGGAAATGATCGTTTTGGTGTTTTTATCTATCTTGAAATTATCCCTCGGGAAAGTGATCCGGGTTTTTTTAAGATATTTGTCCAATACGAATAAACGCCGGTAGAAATAGGCAACATTGGTGTCCAGGTAAGAATTTTTCATTGTTGACAGCAGATATTCAAGTGAATATTTTTGCTCAACGATCTTTTTAATGATATCCGGATCATTATCTGTCATAAGATCATGAGCTGCAATGTACATTGCTTCAATCCAGGCACCTGCCGCAATAAGGTAAACCAGATTTTCCTGATCCTGGTCGATTAAAAAATGGTTAATATAACTGAACGTTTCAAGGGTTATCTGGATCAGGGAGTCGGGATGTGAAATATTAAGATCAAGTCTTTTGGCAAGATTTTGTATATATTCAGGCGGAATCCCCAGTTTTTCGGATAGTTTTAATACGACAACAAGATACTTTGCAGCGTCTGCCGATTCAAATAAATGGGCATAACTGAAATCAGCTCCGTAAATGCCCAGTTTAATAGCTATCTGGGCCATGGTATTCATTG
>WFSC01000321.1 GCA_015486185.1 Bacteroidales bacterium
GGAGCTACGTATCCGGGATCATCCACTTCGAAACCTTTGGGCGGGAAGACCAGTCCGGTGGGTTCGTCGAATCTCACTTCTTCTCCTTTGTCGTTGGTAAGGGTGTCGTGCAGCGGGTCGAAGTCAAGACGACCTGCGATGGCATAGGTCATGACCATTTCGGGAGAAGCGACATAAGCAAAAGTATTGGGGTTCCCGTCATTACGTTTGGCAAAGTTGCGGTTGAAGGAGGTGACGATAGAATTGCGGTGGCCGTCTTTCACCTCCTCCCGGTCCCATTGTCCGATACAGGGTCCGCAGGCATTGGCCAGCACCACGCCTCCGATTTTTTCGAACACTTCGATCAGACCGTCACGTTCCATGGTATAGCGTACTTGTTCGGAACCCGGCGTAATAAAGATTTCTCCTTTGGGTTTAAGTCCTTTTTCCAGGGCCTGGCGGGCAATGGAAGCTGCACGTGTAATATCCTCATAAGAAGAATTGGTGCAGGATCCTATCAATCCGGCTTCCAGGTTCAACGGCCAGTCATTTTCTTTTGCCTTTTTGGCCATTTCAGACACCGGTGTACGCAGATCGGGGGTGAAAGGTCCGTTGAGGGCAGGTTCCAGTTTGGAGAGGTTAATTTCGATCACCTTGTCGAAATATTTTTCCGGTTCGGCATACACTTCCGGGTCTCCCGTCAGGTGGTCGCGGATGGATTCTGCCAGTTGTGCCACATCTTCCCGGTGGGTTTGGCGCAGGTATTCGGCGGTATTCTCATCAAAACCGAAAGTGGAGGTAGTAGCTCCCACCTCGGCGCCCATATTACAAATGGTAGCCCGGCCGGTAGCTGATAAGGATTTTAAGCCTTCACCGAAATATTCGAGGATATAGCCGGTACCTCCCTTTACCGTCAGGATATCGGCCACTTTCAGGATCACATCCTTGGGAGCGACCCAGCCGGACAGTTTACCGGTCAGTTTAATCCCTATGATCCTGGGGAATTTTAATTCCCAGGGCATATCGGCCATAACATCCACGGCATCGGCACCGCCGACACCTATAGCGATCATGCCAAGGCCCCCTGCGTTGGGCGTGTGGGAATCGGTACCGATCATCATTCCTCCCGGGAAAGCATAATTTTCCAAAACGACCTGGTGAATAATGCCGGCTCCCGGTTTCCAGAATCCGATCCCGTATTTGTTGGATACCGATGCAAGAAAATCATATACTTCCTGATTATTGTATTTAGCCGCTTTAAGATCTTCCTCTGCTCCCTTTTTTGCGGTTATCAGGTGATCACAGTGAACGGTGGAAGGTACGGCTACCTTATCCTTGCCTGCCATCATAAATTGTAACAGCGCCATCTGGGCCGTGGCATCCTGCATAGCCACCCGGTCGGGTTTGAAATCCACATAATCTTTTCCCCTGGTAAAGGGAGCGGTAATGTGATCATCCGAGAGATGGGTATATAAAATCTTTTCTGTTAGTGTCAGAGGCCGGTTCAGGAGGTTTCTGACAGCGTTAAGCTTATCTGTGTAAGCTGAATATACTTTGCGGATCATATCAATATCAAAAGCCATGATTATATATTTTAAGGTTTAACATTTGGAAAAACAAAAGTACTAAGAAATCCGGGACATTCAAATATCTGTCATTTTGTGGGGCGAAAAAAAGATGTATTTTTATAGGCTCAATGACGGATAAAGGAAGTCCATACCATGAAGAAAATAAAGTTTGGTCTTTGGGAGGATAATTTGAAGATTTCATTTGATTCGATCCGCACCAATAAGACGCGGGCTATACTGACTATTTTTATTATTTCTTTCGGGATCATGGCCCTGGTGGGAATTCTTACGGCCATTGACTCTATTAAACATTCCCTGACCCAGCAGTTTACCTTTATGGGAGCTAATTCTTTTGTAATAGAAAGCAGGGGTATGACTGTGGTTGTAGGTAGTAAAAGATATCGCCAGAAAAATCATGCAAGGATCACTTATCAGCAAGCTTCAAGGTTTAAGAAAGAATTTAATCTGCCTGCTACCGTATCCGTGTCGGTAACTGCTTCGGGTACAGGTACGGTAAAATACAAGGATAAGAAAACCAATCCAAATATCAGAATTGTCGGGGGAGATGAAAATTATCTTTTTACCTCCGGGTCTGAACTGGATATGGGACGTAACATTACGGTCCAGGATGTTTTGATGAACCGTAATGTTGTTGTGATAGGTTCGGACCTGAAGGAGGAACTATTCCCGGATAATTATCCGGTAGATAAAATTGTTTCTATTGGAGGCGGGAGATTCCGCGTAATCGGAGTGTTGAAGAAAAAGGGTTCCAGTTTTGGTGGGTTAGACAGGCTGTGCCTGTTGCCGGTTACAACTGTGCGCCATTATTTTTCCCGTCCGAATATGACTTTTCAGATTGGTGTAATGCCATCCGATCCCAGATTACTGGATATTCTTTCCAGTGAAGCAGAGGGATATTTCCGGGTTATTCGTGGGCTGGATGTTAGAGATGAAACGGATTTTAATATTACCAAAAGTGATAATCTGGTTTCCATTCTTCTTGAAAATATTAAAAAAGTGACCTGGGCAGCTACCGTTATTGGAATTATCACTTTATTTGGTGCTGCCATCGGGTTGATGAATATCATGCTGGTGACGGTGACAGAGCGGACCCGTGAAATAGGCATCCGGAAAGCGTTGGGAGCTAAAGGTATGATAATCAGAGTTCAGTTTCTTTTTGAAGCTATCCTGATCGGTCAGTTGGGAGGTATTCTGGGAATTATTTTGGGGATTATTATAGGAAACCTTGTTTCCATGATAACCCATACTTCCTTTGTGATCCCATGGGTCTGGATACTGACAGGCTTCCTGCTTTGCTTTGTGGTTGGGATCGTTTCGGGTTATTACCCTGCTTCCAGGGCTGCCCGCCTCGATCCTATTGTAGCATTACGGTATGAATAAAAATTTTAATATCTTTATGGCATGAATTCTTTAATTATTGAACCGACAGCCATGACCCCGGAAATACACCTGGAACCCGGGAAACCGTTATTGATCGCCGGTCGCTCAATTCCGGAGAGTGCAAGGGATATTTTTGCACCGGTGATAGCGTGGGTACAGAAATATCTTGAACAGGAAAACAATACCCCCGTATTTGAATTCAGACTGGAATATGTGAATAGTGGTTCTTCCAAATATATTCTTGAGTTATTACGTAATATTAAGGCATATATCGCCGGCGGAGGAACTATAACCCTGAAATGGTATTATGAGGAAGGAGATGAGTCTATTCAGGATCTGGGTCAACATTTCAGGGACTCTCTTGGATTGCCAATGGAAATTATTCCTTTGTATGAATAAAAAAAACGTCCACCGGTCCGGTGGACGTTTTTTTTATAACAGGTTTTACTAAAACATTTTTTCAATCAGATCTACAACGCGTGAAGAGTAGCCCCATTCGTTGTCATACCATGAGATAACCTTTACAAGGTTGCCTTTAACCATGGTACTTAAAGCATCAAAGATGGAGGAATGAGGATTATGTATAACATCTACCGATACAATCGGATCTTCGTTATATTCCAGGATACCCTTCATAGCACCTTCCGATGCCTCTTTCATGGCTGCATTAACTTCCTCTACGGTTACAGGTCTTTTCAGATAAGCTACCAGGTCAACAAGAGAACCCGTGGGGGTAGGAACACGAATGGACATCCCATTCATTTTGCCATCCAGTTCGGGGATTACTTTTCCAATGGCGCTGGCAGCACCGGTGGTAGTCGGTATCTGTGAAACAGCAGCAGATCTTGCCCTGCGGAGATCTTTGTGTGGGAAATCCAGAATACGCTGGTCATTGGTGTAGGAATGTACCGTAGTCATTAAGCCATTGATGATGCCAAAAGAATCGTTAAGTACCTTGGTAATCGGTGCCAGGCAGTTGGTTGTGCAGGAGGCATTGGATACAAAACGATCTTCGGGGGTAAGCATATCGTCATTCACACCCAACACAATGGTCTTGTCAATCTCATCCTTGGCAGGTACCGTTATGATAACCTTTTTGGCTCCATTTTTCAGGTGATCCCCGTAACCGCCTTTGGGACTTTCTTTTACCCTGAAAACCCCTGTTGATTCGATAACAATATCGGGGGTTTTGGACCAGGGTATAACGGCCGGATCTTTCTCGGCAGATATCTTAATTCTTTCGCCGTTAACAATAAGCGCTTCATTATCATAATCAAGCGTACCGTTAAATTTCCCCTGTGTTGAATCGTATTTAAGGAGATATGCCAGTGTTTTGGTATCTGTAAGATCATTGATGCCGACGATCTCCAGATTATCTCTTTCCAACGCTATTTTGAAAACATTGCGGCCAATCCGGCCGAATCCGTTAATTGCTACTTTTATTTTAGCCATACTTCTTTACTTTTAATTTGTTATGTTAAAAAAATCACACAAAAATAGGGAATAATCTTTATCTGACAAAAAAAAAATAGCCGTAGGGAAAAAAATGTATATGTCAGATTGATAGTGAATTATGGTGCATACTGTTGGGTTGGGCCCCTTTGCTTGTTTTTTTCATAGGCCCTTTTATAATAACGGTCGATAATTTTGCCAAAACGGTAACTGGCATAAAGGGAAATAAAAATGCTTTTATTGTCTTCGGTAGCCATGATAGGTATTTTCTTTGGATAAGCGTCAATGACAATACCTCCTTCCAGGGCTTGTACCACAGGTTCCAGCTTGCTGAATTCAAAATTAAAACCGAATTTGGCAAACAGGCCCGGAACAAATTTTATCTCTTTCCATCCTTTGAAAAAAGAAGCTCTCCCATAGATGTCGTTAGGTGAATGAAGAGCGGTAGGATCAAATTTTGCTTCTTTCAGGACATAAGTATCCATGGAGATCGGATACAGGACCAAATAATAAACCGGTTTGTAAAATCCCAGTACCGGTCCAAAGGAGTAAAAATAACGGACGGCTACCCCACCGCGGTCCACCTTTTTATAAATATCTCTTTGAAATCCGTATCCTCCCCGCAAATTGAAAAAAAGATTTGTCTTTCCGAAAACAAAGCTGCGGGAATTGGGAAAATAAGGATTTGACAATCTTATCTCTTTGGGACTCCGAAAATAATTGAAATCAACCTCATAAAGCCTTTTGTTCAAAAAGTTCAAACGTTTCCCATAGCGATATCCCATACCATATCCTGTAGAGTTCAGTGCAATATTGATAGTGGATTCGTTGCGGTAAAATATCTTCTGCTGCTGGTCAATTTCTCCCTGCCCTGAGGCATTCAAAATATAAAAAAGGAAGAAAGTGAATATAACTATTACTTTCTTCATATGAAATGGTATTTAATCGGATACCAACGGACCGGCCTGTTATATTCAACCGTTGGTATCGACATGTTCGGTGTTGGCACTGCCATAAGCAGGACATGCTTCATTATTGCAGGACGAAAACAGCCCGGCAATGAACAACACGACTACAGCCACTACGATCAGTTTCTTCATTACTTCTAATTATTAAATAA
>WFSC01000322.1 GCA_015486185.1 Bacteroidales bacterium
CCTGTCTGCCACAGCAGAGCTACAAGATCTATATGATCCACATCAAAGGTATCCAGGAGAATATCGTCGGCGATATAGTTTTCAAGTTCCGGCAGATAGCGGCGTTGCTCTCGCAGGATATCAATCAAAAAACTCGGATTTCCAGTACTCCACCAGTAGGGGCGGTATTCCTTATCGTTGGAGAGAAAAAGCAGGATATCAAAGGGGTTATATACCGGCTCTCCGAAATAGTTGTAGCCATTGTACCACTCCTGCAGTTTTGCCATATCCACGCCTTGCAGATGCTCGACAAAACTACTTTCTACCTCAGGATGGGTATAGCCGCAGATGGTGGCAAATTGCGCATTAATCGAGATATCCATCAAGTTGTTTAACCCGCTGAACAGGTTCATTTTTGCAAATTTTGAAACACCGGTGATCATCACGAAACGAATATACTCATCCATATCTTTGATGATAGAGTAGAAACCTTTCAGTTTATCCCGGTTGAAACGGGCAAGGTCTTTGTCTGTTATGTGATCCAGGATGGGTTTGTCGTATTCGTCGATGAGGATGACGACTTTTTCGTTGTACTGTTCGGCGGCAATTTGGATCAATTCGCTGAAACATAACCCGGGATCCCCCAGAGGATCGTCGCAGTTAATGTTAAGCCGTTGTTGATTACGTTTGAGATTGCTGTACATGACATTGTTAAATTTTTCCTCTGTACGAAATTCTCCCCCGCCAAAGCTGATACGGATAACAGGATGTTTTTTGTTCCAGTCCCATTTGTCTTCGATATAAAGCCCCGTAAACAGATCGTGGTTTCCGGAGAACAGTTCATACAGGGTACTGAGCATGACGCTCTTTCCAAAACGACGGGGACGGCTGAGGAAATAATATTTTCCAGCGTTGGCCAAAGTGTGAAGTACAGCGGTCTTATCGACATAAACATAGTTCTCTTCCGGATCGACAAGCTCAGAAAATGTTTGGACGCCAATTGGTAGTTTTTTCATAATTCACAACTGCTCCCACTCAACAAATTTCCTGTTAAAAATATTCCTTAATCCCCCATTCCAGGCTCTTGCCCTGCACTCCATACTCGCCTTCAACCGGATCGTAATAGAGAATATTGTCTTTTACCGCCTGACCAAGCAAATTTCGCAGGCCGGTAAGCTGCCGCCGATCAATGGGATTATGCGCATTAAATTCAGCAAGCAAATTGCGGCGCTCCTCAATATCATCATAGTCAACCCAATCGGCTATCATTGCCACCTTTTCCCGTTTCATCTTAGTAATAATCTCGTCCAGGGGACGTTGAAAAAGTTCCTCCAGTATAAAATGAATCTCCCAGACACTTCCGCCTACTGTTTGCCAGATGGCTTCTATCTGCTCTTCCGTGAGGCTGTATTCCTGCACCTTATTATGTCTCTTAATGTCACCCAACCAGAAGAGTACATCCTCCTTTTTTAAATAATCCAGCTTCATAAACTTACTGGTCTTGCGGAGCTTCGTATCTACGTAGACCTGCTCAATGAAAAAGGCATCGGAAGAGGCAATAATTACATGGCAGAGATGGCTCTCCTTGGTCATGGCCACGAAGAAATTCATCAACTCCACCATGAGCCGTTTTTGTTTATCCGGCATATAGAGCCCGTCTAATTTATGAAACTCGTCGATGATAATAACCGGCAGAATATTCTTTTTCTGCAGACGCTGGAACTCGCGTTTCATCACCAGAAAGGGATCTTCCTGCTTTTTTTTAAGCATTCTTTCCGTAAAGGCATCCAGTTTGAAGAGACCAAACAGGCTGTATTGACGACGGGTTCCTGTCTTAAAAGCGCTATCCGTATCTGCTGATTTAAAGAAGGCGTCAATAAAATCATCGTAGGAGGCTAAAAATACCTCCCGTAGATTAAGAAAATTAATTTCATAGCCCTTTTCTTCTTCAATCCGGTCAAAGAGGCGATACATCAATGTGGTTTTGCCGGAGGACTTGGGACCGTACAGGAAGAGGATGGCGTTGGGGCGGCCTTCAAGATAATTCCGCAGTTCCGCCATCTCGCGTGATCTGTTAATAAAAGAGACATCGATTTTAAAGGTTTTCATTTGTATACTTCGCAGTCTTGAATGAACATGGTAACTCTCCAGAGGGTACTCCCGAATAGTTACATTATGATTATAATTATGGCAATCTATTGGACAGATCACTGTTCAGAAAAAAGACTTTTAACAATATTCCTGAGCAGAAAAATCATGTGCAGGCACGATAAATTACCGAGTCGGCACCTTATAAATCACTACTTGAGCGTTCTCAAAAAGCGGGATAAACCTCGGATCATTTCTCAAATCATCTACAAACCAGGTGGGATACACGCCCAGATCCGTAATATCACTGTCCACGTCCGCTATCAGATTTTTTTTAATCACAACGGCTCCTATGCCGAACTGCTGCAGTGTTTTGATCCTGGCATCATTATCCGCCCGCCAGAAATCACGCAGATAATAATGCAGATACCATTCATGCGGTACCGGAAAAAGTCTATAATTCCCTTCGGGATACATAAACACTTTGGCAGGGTGCAGGGGGTGCTCTTCCAGATAATGAATAGCCTGCCTCAGTTCGGGACCAACCTGACGCAGGTGATACGTCTTGGAAAGAGCAAAGCCTGCCTGAAGCACGGCAACTGCGGTAATACAAATGACGATCCAACGTTGTCCGGGGAGGCGGACAACCCGCTCCGCAATAGGCAACATACAAAAAACCAGGCCCGGGAGAAAAAAACGCGCATCCGGTGTATCGGGCAGCATGACTGCCACAATTATCAGATAACTCAGACCGGTAGCCCAAAGCCAGAAAGAGGATTGTCTTGATTCAGTACTGGATGCCTTATCTGAACAACGAAAAAAAACACTCAACAAAGCCCCAATGAGGCAGAGATACAATAATCCACCGCCATAAATAAAAAAATTTCTCGTAATATGGAGATCACCAGGATGATTGGCAATTATTGCTGCCTTTCGCTCGCCGACAACGGACTTTACCTTAACCGACACCTTGACGGTTTGCTGCTGTTGCCCCCCAACTGCCGCATGGGCATCCGTACTGAAATATTGACTGATCTGGTGCATGAACTGCTCAACCTTGATAACAGGATAAAAAGTGGCCTGTCCATATTTCTGCAGACTTGTGCTCAGCCCCAAGGTAAAGCCGCCGACAATGACCAGGGAACATGTGAGCACCAGAACCATCCGGGCAAGGGACGTTTTTTTATACGTCCAGACCATCAGACAGATAAAAAACGCCGGAAAAAACAAAATTGCCGTTACCTTCAGACCAAGTCCGAGACCGAGAAAAAATGATGCCAAAATCCAACGGTTCTTTCGCAATAAATAAAATGCGGTCAGTACCTGGGCTGTCATTGGTACATCCTGATAAAAAGCAACGCTGAAAATAAGGGTCATCGGCAGGGAGGCCACCAGCAACAGGTAGACCAGGGCAGACCGTGTCTTAACACCACCCCTTGAACGCGCAAGCAGATAGGCAACCAGCAGCAGCTGGCCCAGAAAGGCAGCCTGGTAGAGTTGGATGATGAAAAAGGAGCCACCGCTGAGAGAATAGAGAACCGCACCAAAATAATGCCAGAGAAAAGAATGCGGATAGCAACGCACTTCTGTTTTTCCCCATCC
>WFSC01000323.1 GCA_015486185.1 Bacteroidales bacterium
CGGACAGGTTGCCGGGGTATGTGTATTTCCCGTGTTTATTCCGGTAGTTAGTAAAACACTGAAAAATGTTAAGGTAAAAGCCGTTTCGGTATCTGGTGGTTTTCCCGCTGCGCAGACTTTCCGCGAAGTGAAATTGCTTGAAACGAAAATGGCTCTGGAGCAGGGAGCTGATGAAATTGATATCGTTATTTCAGTGGGGGATGTATTATACGGAGACAATGAAAAAGCCTTTGATGAGATCCGGGAGATAAGAGATGCAGTCGGTGATAAAGGACATCTGAAAGTAATTCTGGAATCAGGGGTATTGAATGACCCCGAAAAAATCCAGAAAGCTGCCTTGATTGCCATGACTGCAGGAGCCAATTTCATAAAAACATCTACCGGGAAGATGCAGCCTGCTGCACGTCCTGAAGATGTGATCGTTATGGTTTCGGCAATAAAAAAATTCTATGAGGCTACCGGTATCAGGATAGGCATCAAACCGGCCGGCGGGATCTCTACACCGGAGGATGCATTCCTTTATATGAAGATCATACGTGATATCCTGGGAGAGGAATGGATCACACCTGCTCTTTTCAGGATCGGGGCCAGCAGACTGGCTAACCGGGTACTCCGTGCCTGGCAGAGTAAATTAACCGGAAATGATGAGGAAATTACTTATTTCTAACTGACTGGTTTGTGTGCCTGTAACAGGCAAAATAACTATCTTTGCCCCAAAATTCTAACGCCCTGCCTAGCCTATGACCCCGGCATTTTACAAATGGACAAAACTTCAGCAGGATTCTTCACGGATCCATATCCGTAAAGATACAATCAGCTATAAAAATGCCGCCGGTCAGGATACAGTACTGAAAAGTAAACAGGAAACACTCTCCATTGACGCTATAGAAAAAATTCTTTCCAGGGGGGAACAAAGGCTGAAAAAAATTGATTCGGCCAAAGTTAAAAGACAGAGATCAAAACAGATTGTCAAAAAAGAAAAGCCGGTAGCTAAAACAAATTTGCCGGATACCGTTCAGCTTCTTTCCCTGATCAAAAATGTTCCAGATAACTCGGGAAAAGCTTTGCAGGAACGTATCACTTCACATGAGCCTGTTTTTTTTACAAGTACATCAGTGATCTTAAGACCTGTTGAGAAAAAAAATGTACAGTTTATCGGCAAAACCGTTCAGACTGAAAAAAAACCGTCTGTTATTGAAAGAAATCCTGCCTTTCTCCGGGAAAACTGGTTTATCGGGGCACTGATCCTTTCTTTTTTGCTTATTATCTGGACAAAGATCCGTTTTGGAAAATTGTTCAATGAAACGATAACAGGCATGTGGAATTATAAAAATTCCTTTTCTCTGTTCCGTAACAGGAGCAGCCTGTATCAACAAACATCTTTGTTATTGTTTATCAATTATCTGATTTCCGCGGGACTGTTTGTTTATCTTTCCCTGAAAGCGTTCAATATATCTCCCGGATATCACCTGCCATCTTTCAGAATCTATCTGGTTATCCTCCTGGTATTGGTCGCTTTATATATATACATGTATATTATTATCCGGTTAACGGGATATTTTTCAATGAGCCGGGATGCCTTGTCGGAATATTTACACTTTACCAACCTGTTTTTTCATAATGCAGGTATTTATCTTTTTCCGGTAAATGCATTGATCCCTTATATTTATGAAGGGGCTGCCCAATGGTTACTGTATGCAGGGTGGTTTCTGATAGGAGGATTATATATTTTACGTGTTATTAAACTTATAACTATTTTTATCAGGGAAAGATTTTCATTATTTTTTTTGTTTTTGTACCTTTGCGCCCTGGAAATTCTACCAATACTGATTTTTATACATCTATTGATCAGGTAATATCCTGTTTGGATAAAGGATTAACATAAAAACAGATACCTTGGAAAAAATCAAGAGCATATTAATTTCACAACCGGCACCTGCTGATAAGTCGCCCTATCATGAACTGGCGATGAAGAATAACCTGAAGATTGATTTCCGGCCATTTATTTATGTGGAAGGAATGCCTGTAAAAGAGATCCGGAGAAACAGGATTAATATCCTGGATCATTCAGCGGTTATTTTGACCAGTAAAAAGGCTGCTGATCATTTCTTCAGGGTAAGTGCGGAAATGAGGGTGAATATCCCCGACAGTATGAAGTATTTCTGTGTTTCACAATCTATTGCAAATTATCTGCAAAAATATATTGTGTACCGGAAAAGGAAAATATTTTACGGAGATAAGACATTCCAGAGTCTGATGAGCCTTATTCTGAAAAACAATAAGGAAAAGTTTTTTGTCCCGCTTTCGGATATGCATAAAAATGAGATACCCACCTTGCTTGAAAAACATAAGATCAATTTTACAAAGGCTGTTTTGTACCGTACGGTTTGCAGTGACCTTTCGGATCTGAAAGATGTATATTATGATGTCCTGGTCTTTTTCAGTCCGACCGGAATAAAATCATTGTTTTATAATTTCCCTGATTTTGCACAGAACAGTACGAAGATAGCTACATTTGGAAAAAGTACTGCCCAGGCAGCCAAAGAAGCCGGTTTACGTATTGATATTGAAGCACCCAATCCGGAAGCTCCTTCTATGGTTATGGCTCTGGATAAATATATCAGTAAGTACAATAAAAACAATAAGTAATAATCCATGAAAAGAACCGGGCAAGACGGTATCTTTGAAAAATCATGGGACAATATCGACTGATAAAACAAGAAAGGCTTTCGGGCAAAAAGCAGATTGAAAAAATATTCCGGGAGGGTAATTCCTTTTTTATTAAACCTTTTCGTGTGATCTGGATGCCATATGATCAAGGCTCCATGAGGGCCCCTGTACGAATGATGATTACCGTGCCAGCGAAAAATATACGGAGAGCAGTGAAAAGAAATCTTATCAAAAGAAGAGTGCGGGAGGCCTATCGTAAACATAAAAATATTCTGACAGAATGGCTGGCTGGTAAAAACAGGTCTTTGGATGTTGTTTTTATCTATACCGGAACACAGATTTCGTTATATCGGGACATCGAGGAAAAATTAGTTTTATCTTTGCAAAAGATAGTTGCAGAAAATGAAAAAGCTACTGACTAAATTTATGATCGGCCTTATCAAATTTTATCAAATGACCATCTCTCCGCTGTATCCACATACATGCAGATATACTCCTACCTGTTCGACCTATAGTGTACAGGCATTGAAAAAATACGGGCCTCTGAAAGGAGGATGGCTGGCATTGAAAAGGATCCTTTCGTGTAATCCATGGGGGGGACACGGGTATGATCCCGTACCGTGAAATTCCGATACCGTCAGCGTTAATCTATGTTAAAAATATTTCCTTTTTCTATTATTCTCGCAAAATAATATCTATTTTGCAAGCTATTCTGAAAATGAAGAGTCAATGATACAAATGAAAAAATTTAGGAAACTAAAGATCAATACGATTGTTGCACTGGCTTTTGCCGGTGTTATAATGCTCGGGCTTTTTGCTTTTACGGAGTCACACAATTTCAAACTGGCTAAAAATATTGAGATATTTACCAATATAGTCAGAGAGCTCAACCTGTATTATGTGGATCAGATCAAACCGGATAAACTGATAAAATCGGGGATTGATGCCATGCTGAAAACGCTGGATCCCTATACGGTCTATATTCCTGAATCCAAAATGGCGGATTTCAGGTTTATGACCACAGGTCAATATGGTGGCATTGGTTCATTGATAAGAAAAAGCGGGGATTATGCTATCGTTTCCGAAGTGTATAAAGGTTTTCCTGCCGATCTGGCAGGATTGAAGGCCGGAGATAAGATCATAAAAATTGACGGGAAATCAATCAAGGGATTGCCCCTTGATAAGGTGAGTGGACGCTTGAAAGGATTGCCAAATACAACGGTGGTACTTACCATTCAGAGACCTGGTCAGGAAAAGCCGATGGAAAAAACGCTGACACGCAAAAAGATCAGTATCCCTGCAGTACCTTATTACGGTATGTTGAATGATAAAACCGGTTATATCAGGCTTACCCAGTTTACTTCAAGTGCTTTCAAAGAGGTGAAAGCAGCCATGTCCGATTTGGAAAAAAATCATCATATGAAGTCAGTGGTGCTGGATTTGCGTGGGAATCCCGGCGGATTGCTGGTGCAGGCGATACAGATCGTTAACCTCTTTGTGGAAAAAGGACAAACCGTGGTAAGTACCAAAGGAAAAATCAAAGATTATGACCAGGTGTATAA
>WFSC01000324.1 GCA_015486185.1 Bacteroidales bacterium
GAATCAATGGACTTGTTTTTGAATCAACAAATGAGTAATTATTTATTTCTTCTTCTCCGTCAAGTATTTTAAATTTCTGAAGTGTCTCCGAAATAGAATCTTCATTATCAAATATGTGCGTTGAGTTTTTGAATAGATATATTGGTCTGAGATAAAACTGAGATAAATCTTTTAGCAGAATGTAGTCTTCTTCATCCATCACAAATGGTAATGAACCTTTTTTCTTTGCTTCTTTAAGAATTTGTCTCAATGATTCTAAACCAAAGTGAAATTCCTGTGTTTCAAGATACGGTTCGAATAAAGAAGTCAAAGCTTCTATAAATGGAATTACCTTATCCTTTTTTATGTTAGGATACTCAAAATCGTAAAACAAGGTTATCACTGAATCAATTTCAAGTCTTGATAATTTGTATAAATCGTTTTTTAAGTGATTAATGAATTGCGGTCCAGCTTTCAGAGCTGCTTCTGAATTTGCAACTGCTGAATCAACAATATCCACAATAGCCCAATACAAAATATTTAGACTTGAGTAGTGAACAAATAAGTTGCTGTTTAGAATAAAATCGAAAAACAGAGTAAGTTTATTAGATTTCAAACAGTCAAGAAAAGTTCCTTTAGCTATATGCTTGAACTTAACTTCTGTTGCTGTTTTTTGCAGCTTAAAGCTATCAATTAAAGGTTGTACGTCTGGTGCGTCTGCTTATATTAATTGAAAAGTAGGCCACATTTCAATTGAAAAGTGTACCACTTGTCGAACCGGAATGAGAGATTAACTTTCGTTCCCAAAAACGATAATAAGCATGTTATTCGCCAGTGTACGGTTCCGGAACAAAAGGCCAGAGATATAAATGTGGGTTAAATCCTTGTTCTATATTCTTTAATCTCACTATCTCTATATCGCCTGACCGCTTCAAAGACTCTTTAACTTTCTACCTTTTCGACTTACCCTGTACCGGTTTTGTAATCAGGTTACCGGTTGACAGAAAACATATATACAGCAAAAGAGGCCAGCCAGTGTTCCCCTTCGTAATGGCCGCTGGCAATGTAGGGCAGGGTGGCATGGGCATGACGGACAGCAGATTGCAACAGGATGTTGCGCGCCGGATCATTGCGTGGCAATGCATGTGCGATCTCGAGCATACACCAGGCCCGGCTGAGGTTCAGGCCATCCAGGTGTACGATCTTCGGATCGGAACGGTCGGATACATCCGGGGGGGTCAGCAGACTCGCCGGTTGTCCCTGGGCCAGGCCGGGTAAAAATTCGTGGAACCATTTCACAAAGGCATCCGGAGAGAGTACACGGAGCATAAGGTCGGCTTCCTGCAGGCTGGGGGAAAGAAAATCATCCCCGCCGGGTTCCCACCGGGCCGGAATATCTTTATCTGCCAGATAATAATCCTTACTCCGTTGTATGATAAGTTCTTCCAATGCTTTATTGTGACTTTGGCGGGCATAATCCAGGGCAAAGATCAATCCGAAAGCCGTATTGGCATGTACTCCCCTGCGGATAGGATAGGTTTGCTTAGGTAGAAAATCCATATAGCGCTGCACAAAGGCATCTGTCAGAGGTTGCAAATCCGCAGCCCATCTTTTTCCATCGGGATCATCCCATGTATTCAGTTCCTGCGACAGTTTCAGCAACCAGGCCCATCCGTAGGTACGCTCAAAGGATTTACGGTTGGGCTGGTGGAGATAAGCCACTTCCCTGCTGATCTTTTCCGGCGTAAAGTGATCATTCAGTATATGTCTTATTTTATCTGCTTCCGGCAGATCCGGAAATGTCTTGAGCAAACGTACCAGCATCCAGTGACCATGCACACAGGAATGCCAGTCAAAACATCCGAAGAAAACAGGATGCAGGATCCTTGGACGCAATACTTCCGTTGAATCATTCATCACATGCGAAAGCTTATTGGGAAACTCCCGCTGCGAGCAGCTTATGGCCAAACGGGCAAAATTGGAAGCTGCCTCCCTGGTTAATACGGGAAATGTATCTTTAGCCAGTACATCAGCATGGCCGGTTTTTTCATGAGGAGCAGAACTGCACCCATATGTTCCGTAAAAAACCAATAAAAATAATACAGGTACCAATAACTTCATACTCTGATATTTATATTCACTCTAACAAAAATTTTAAAGATATCCTTCTTTTGTTATTCTTTGATAATAGGAGTCAATACAATATCCTTATACATGATCTTTCCATGATCTCCCTGCAAGTAGATCGGACCGGGTTTGAACTCATCCGATGTCATGGCACCTCCCGTTACGCCTTCAATAGGCTGATTATCAATAATCTTTTTCCCGTTTAATATTACGGTAAGGTGTCGCTGGCACAATGTAATATCCATATCCTGCCATTCGCCTGCTTTTTTTTCGGCAGACACAGAAGGGGTGATCCGGCTGTACAATGCACCCATATTATGGCTGTCCGGCTTCTTCCCATAGCTGTCCAGCACCTGCACCTCATAGATGCCGCGCAAATAAATGCCGCTGTTGCTTCCGGGAGGAACATTCACCTTAAGTTTCAGGTTAAAATCCCTGAACTCGGCATCCGTCCTCAGGTTTCCGTATTGTATATGCGGTTTGCCAGGTATCTGGACCGGGTCATTTATCAAGACCCCTTTAACGACACGCCAGCCGTTTTTTGCTTCCGGCTCGATCAACCTCCATCCAGACAAGTCATTCCCCAGCAACTTCACCGGTTTACCGTATTTCACTTTTGAGAGGTCGGGAGCAGGGGGTACGGGCGGGATCCTGTCGGCATGGACATAATAAACATCGGCCCCTTTTCCATCCTTATGAGGCATCACCATCTTTCCGATCAACTGATCTCCATAACCCTCCAGTGTCAATACGCTGGTCATGGTATGTATCCTTTTCTTTCCTCCCTTTTCAGGGAATGTAACATTCCTGACCCGGGTAACCACCAGCTTTCCATTGGCAACATAAACATCAGCTACAGGCAGGACGCTGCCCCAGCGCCACAGCAACTCGGCATCCAGAAAACCTTTTTTCTGCTCCACTTTCAGCCAGCCCATACCTTCCTGAAAATGCAATGCCCAGCGTCCGAGGTAAGGCTTCACACTATTATCCTGGGCATTTACCAAAAAGGTCCCCGCCGTACTAATGAGCAGGAACGACAAGACAAAATTTCCGACCAGTTTTTTCATGATTATTTTTTTTGTATTAACCGAAAATAACAACTCTAATTAAATTATAAGTTGTAAAAATACAAATAAAAACCAGGATTGTCCGGAAAAAATGTAAACAATGGTATTATGACAAATTTATTCAATAAGTCTTCACGCAATGACCGCAGAATACTTAACGCAAATATCCAATAGCCAGTATATTAGAATCCCCCCTTTTGTTTCGGGTGTCGATCCAGGTAGCTACCGGCGACTTACAGGTTTTTTACCTCAGCCACCAGTTTTTGCAGGCTGTCCCTGGCATTGCCAAACAACATCCGTGTTTTTTCATGAAAGAAGAGATAATTTTCAATCCCGGCATAGCCTTTTCCCATCCCCCGTTTCATTACGATCACATGTTTTGCCAGGAGGGTTTTGATAATGGGCATACCATATATCGGACTGGTTGGATCATCTTCTGCCGCAGGGTTCACTACATCATTGGCTCCGATAACAACCACCACATCGGTATTGGGCAGGTCTTCATTGGCATCATCCATTTCCACGAGTTTCTCATAAGGCACATCTGCCTCTGCAAGCAATACATTCATATGCCCCGGCATCCTTCCGGCTACGGGGTGAATGGCATACTTTACCTCAACGCCTTTATCCTCCAGGAGTTTCTCCAGTTCATGGCAGACATGCTGGGCTTGTGCCACGGCCAGACCATAACCCGGTACAATATAGACTTTTTGCGAGTAAGCAAGCAGGATACCGGCATCACTGGGAGAGATTTCCTTAACGGTCCCCTTTTCCCTGTCCACTCCGGCACCGCCTCCGCCAAAGGCTCCGATGATCACATTCAGCAGGGAACGGTTCATTGCATTACACATCAGGACCGTAAGAATAGTACCGGCTGCTCCGACCAGGATTCCCCCAAGGATCATAGCTTCGTTATGATAGATAAATCCCGCCATAGCAGCAGCGATACCCGTAAAGGAATTCAGGAGACTGATCACAACCGGCATATCCGCCCCTCCTATGGGCATCACAAACAAAACGCCATAGATCAGAGAAATTACCAACAGACCGTAAACGATCAGTTTTTGCGTTGCAAAAGGTTGACCGCCGGCCATAACATAAATGATCAGTGCGGTAATAACCAGCAACAGAAAAATGTTAACATATTTCATGTAGGAAGCAAATATATCTCCCACTTTTCCATCCAGTTTTCCGTAAGCGATCATACTGCCGCTAAAAGCAATACTTCCTATCACGAGTCCCAGCAAAGTAACAAGGGTTGACTGATTGGCAGGATTGCCGAATTCTATCAAAGCCACCAGGGCCGAAGCCAGACCTCCTGTCGCATTAAAGAATGAAACCAACTGGGGCATGGCTGTCATTTTCACCCTCCGCGCAATGAGGGCACCGGTAATGGTCCCCAGGGTTATCACCACAATAATGATTATAATATTGGTAAGGGCGATCCTTTGACCGGCATCATCTTTATGAAAGATCATAGTAGCCACCATGGCCAGCAGCATACCGGCAGCAGCATCTTCACGGGCGCCCTCCACTTCAATGAATTTTCCTCCAAGGGATTGTACCTGTTCCCTGACTTCCGACCGTACATCAAACACTTCCACTACGGCCCCCAGTTTCCGTGCAACAGCAA
>WFSC01000325.1 GCA_015486185.1 Bacteroidales bacterium
AAAAGTAATTGAAAATATCATCTTTTCTGATAATGAAAACGAATATTCCTTATAAAATGAACCATAATGCGCTATTTGTATCTATCTTTGTTGCAGAGAGCAATAGAATATATGAAAAGCAAAGTTGACTTTTTAGTGATCGGTTCCGGTCTGGCAGGATTGCAGTTTGCCCTGAAAGCCAGTGAAAAAGGGAAAGTGCTGATCGTCACAAAAGCATCCATTGATGAGGGAAATACCAAATATGCCCAGGGAGGTATTGCAGCCGTTATTTCCGATAAGGATTCTTTTCAGAAACATATTGAGGACACACTGATCAGTGGTGATGGATTGTGTGACCGGGAAGTTGTAGAGATGGTCGTACGGGAAGCTCCTGAAAAGATACGTGAGCTTATTAGTCTGGGGGTTGATTTTGACAAGAACAAAAAAGGTGAACTTGACCTTTCGCGGGAGGGAGGCCATTCGGAAAAAAGGATATTGCATCACAAAGATGTTACTGGGGAAAATATAGAGGAAACTCTTGCCGGAAGGGTGAAGGAGAACAATAATATTGAAGTATGGGAGCATGCTTTTGCGATAGACCTTATCACCCAGCATCATTTAGGCCGGTTGGTAAAAAGATGGCATACCGATATTGCCTGTTACGGGGCGTATGTGCTGAACCTTAAAACACGCGAGGTGATAACGGTTTTGTCAAAGGTGACGGTCGTTGCCACCGGAGGCGTAGGAAATTTGTATCAGACTACCACCAATCCACCGGTCGCTACGGGGGATGGCATTGCCATGGTGTACCGGGCAAAGGGTATTATAGAGAACATGGAGTTTATACAGTTTCATCCTACGGCGCTGTATCATCCCGGAGAGCGGCCTTCTTTTCTTATCACGGAGGCTTTGCGGGGTTTCGGAGCCGTCCTGAGAACAACGGATGGGAAAAAGTTCATGCACAAGTATGATGAACGCGGATGCCTTGCTCCCAGAGACATTGTTGCCCGTGCCATTGATAATGAGATGAAGGTCAGGGGAGACGATTTTGTTTATCTCGATTGTACCCATCTGAATCCTGATGAGCTGATCTCCCGTTTTCCCAATATTCACCGGAAATGTTTGTCCATAGGCATTGATATGCGCAAGGATATGATCCCTGTTATTCCTGCTGCCCACTATTTGTGCGGAGGGATACGGGTGGATAAAAACAGCCGGAGTAGTATTAAGCGACTGTATGCCATAGGAGAAGTGTCCTCTACCGGATTGCATGGGGCCAACCGGTTGGCTTCCAACTCCCTGCTGGAGGCAGTGGTCTTTGCCGATCATGCAGCAATGGATGCCATGGCTGATATTAATTCATATTCCTGGCAGGAAGATGTTCCTGAATGGGACTATGAGGGGACCTCCCATCCCGAAGAGATGATCCTGGTCACGCAAAGCTATAAGGAAATGCAGATGATCATGTCTAACTATGTCGGCATTGTCCGGTCCAACCTGCGTTTGCAACGTGCAATTACCCGGCTGGAGATTATTTACAGGGAAACAGAAGAACTATATAAAAAATCCGTTCTGTCACGTAAACTCTGTGAACTGCGTAACCTGATCAATGTAGGATACCTGGTAATTAAAATGGCGCAGGCACGACACGAAAGCCGGGGCCTGCATTATAATATCGACTATCCGGAAAAGAACGATAAGCTGTAAAGAATTAGGTATTTAAATACCCGTTATCGGAATAAAATTCTTTATTACGGGATTGGTTGTATATTCCGTTTACAGGAATGATCCTTTTTTTTCCTGCAGCGTGACTTTTTCCGGCACCGGGTTTTCAGGTGTTGCCTTGTAAAGTTGCTTTATTCCGGCAGAATCCTTTTTCCATTCAAAATAAAAGGCAGTGCTTCCGTATGACCAGACAGCTCCACCCGGCAATGACCGATCCAATGATCCGGATCCTGCATGATCTTTTCAACGGTTAGCTGCGGTTTGTTAGCTGAGGCCGGTTGTGCATTCAGACCCGGATACGGGAAACTTAATAGCAGAATGGCGAGAAAAAAAATCGGTTTATAATTTTTTATGTTAATTGATTGGGAATCAATAAAAATACGCAAAACATGGATTGGACCACTTATAATCCGGCATATTTTTCCCCTATTTCATCCAGGATCCCGGCGATTTCTTCGGGATCAAGTGAAGTGAGCAGACGTAAACGGAGGGGCTTAAAAT
>WFSC01000326.1 GCA_015486185.1 Bacteroidales bacterium
CTGTTTTGACATCTTTTTCCCTGCATTGGTTAACCCGGTTGAGCACATGGATAGCATAGGCGCTGCCAACGGCCAGGAGAATAATAGGCACATTGTTGGAAACCATGGAAAGTTTTAATCCGGCGATGACAAAGAGGCCCAATGCCCATACTATAGCCAGCCCTGCTGTTAAAAGCGGTATAACGATCCCCCGAATGGAATGAAAACTGAAATAAAGGATAAATGCGATCAGAAAAAAGGAAATGGGGATCAATATAAGAAGATCCCTGCTGATAACATTTGCAATATATTGGGTAAGGAAAGAACCCCCGGCAAAATAATATTTCTCTGAAAGATGCATGGCATCGATCTTTTGTCTGATCACATGCGTCAGGGAATCGATATTGGTACTGTCCTGGAAGGTGAAAATAATATTTGTTGCTGTACCGTCTTTTGAAATGATCTTGCCTGCCACCATTTCATTGTTAGCGATCTTGTTTTTTAGACTGTCGGCTTCTTCCAGGGTAGAGGGCCGGTTGTTGTCGTTGATTAGTTTTCCTATCTGGAAATTATCTCCTTCAACACGGATTGTCATCATATTAGTGAGGCTGGTGACAGAAAGTACTCCGTTTGTCCCGGACAACGTATCCGTTATCCTGCCGATATCATTCAGAACCTCGGGCCTCAGCACATTGTCTGCTTCCAGAATGATCATCCCCATCTGGTTCCCGCCAAACTTATTGCCTACCTCCCTGAAAAGCTTTACCTCAGAATCATTCTGCGGGAGTGCATTGACAATATTGGAGTCAACCTGAATATATCTGATCTGGTAACCCAGAAATACCGATATCAATAATACCAGGGCGATAACGACCCATTTGTATTTTATGATCAACTCCGATATTCTTTTCATAACTTAAATTCTCGCCGGTCATCCGGGCCGGAAACGGCTTAAAAGACATCCGGTTTTTATATTTGAAATTTCAGGGCACAAATATAAGGAATAATTACTCCCTTGTTTCGCTGTGTACGGGGTAATGCATATAATGTTGTTTTAAAATAAGGAACGAATGGATAAAAGGTTTCAATCTATATCCTCATTTTCCCTGGAAGATGGCTATATTTGAAGATGCATAACTTTTAAAGTATAACTCTATGTTCAGGACGTTTAAACTACGGATTCTTTTCTTTTTCTTATTTATATCTTTAACATCGTTCGTTAACGGCCAGTATAATTGTGTGCCTGACCGGTTAGCTGGTATTGGAAAACCGGTTTTGTCCCTGAATGGTTTCTGGAAGTTTAGTCCTGCTTTTCAAAAGGCATATGAACAGCCGGATGCAAAAATAACAAGGTGGAAGGACATAAAAGTACCGGGTGAGTGGGTGATGCAGGGTTTCACGGTTAAGGCGGGACAGGCTGCAACATATGCCCGGGACTTCATGATGCCGCAGTCGTGGAAGGGAAAACGGATCATGTTGCGTTGTGATGCAGTCTTCAGTAAAGCAAAGGTATGGGTGAACGGGCATTATGCCGGAGAGCACCTGGGGGGGATGACCGCTTTTGAGATGGATGTGACCCCTTTCATTAAAGTGAAGAAGAAAAACAGGATCGTGCTGGCTGTTACAGCGGAGACAAAAGCCGACACGCTTATGTCGGGGAGCCAGTATGCGGCTCATTCACTGGGTGGTATTATCCGTAAGATCTATCTGTATGCTTTGCCCGAGGTTTATACCGGAGGTCTGGACATCCGGACCTTATTACGGAATGATATGCGGCAGGCAGACCTGGTGATATCAGGGAACTGGCATCGTTCCGGGGTGAAAGTGCGGGAAGCAGAGGTGATTTTTCAGCTTTTCGACCCGGAAGGGAACGTTGTGCCTTTGCCGCGTTGTAAAGATACACTGGTTTTTCCCGAAGGAAAGAGGGTTCTGAAAAAAGAATATGTCTTTCCTGTTGCCGGTTTGAAAACGTGGGATCCGGAACATCCGCGGCGTTACCGGCTGGTGATCAGGATCTCGTCGGATATGGGGAGCGAGACAGTGGTCCGGAAGATCGGCTTCAGGCGGATCGAAGTGGTGGGCAACCGGTTGTTTATCAACGGACAGCCGGTAAAGATGAGAGGGGTCAACCGTCATGAGACCCATCCGTTGCTGGGCCGCAGTCTTAATGATACCTTGTGGAAAATGGATGCGGAGATCTTTAAGCGGGGGAACGTAAATTATATCCGGACCTCCCATTATCCACCAGCCGAAGAGTTTATTGAATGGTGCGACAGTCTGGGGTTTCTGGTCGAACTGGAAAACCCTTTCTGCTGGATCGGTCATGGGGCCAATGCAGTCTGGAAAAAGAAAAATCCGCAGGCATCCTCCCTGTATCCTTATCTGCAACAGGTGGCAGGGGAGGTGATCGCTTTTTACCGCAATCATCCTTCGGTAACCATCTGGTCGATGGCCAATGAGTCGGCTTGGGGGCCTAACTGGGAACGGTTACTTCGTTTTTATCAAAACACCGATCCGACACGGCCGGTTACTTTTCATGATCAGGCCTATGGGGGATATAATAACCATGGAAGCAGGGAGATGCCCATTGCAATTTACCATTATCCGGGACCTGACGGTGCGAGTGTGGCCGATACCTTCCCCCGCCCTCTCCTTTTCGGGGAATACTGCCACATTAACTGTTACAACAGGCAGGAGCTGGCTGCAGACCCCGGGGTACGCGATGCCTGGGGCAGAGGCTTCCTGCCTATGTGGAACAGTATTCTTAAAAGCACGGGCGGTCTGGGAGGAGCCATCTGGGCCGGGATCGATGATGTCTTTTTTCTGCCGGAAGGGAAAGCTGTGGGATATGGCGAATGGGGTGTTATTGACGGATGGCGGCGTGAGAAGCCGGAATATTATCATATGAAAAAGACCTATTCTCCGGTGCGTATCGTTAATAAAAAGGTTAAGGTACCTGAAAAAGGTGAGCCGATAAAACTGGAAGTGGAAAACCATTTTGACTTTACGGATCTGAAAGAATGCCGTATCATCTGGAAAATGAAAAACAAAACAGGTGCAGCTTCCTTTTCCCTGCCTCCGCACCAGGCAGGCATATTGCGTATATTTCCCGGTACCGGGATACGGGAGGGTGCCCGGCTGTTGATGATCTTTTATTCTCCTCAGGGCCTTGAGGTGGACCGGACTTTAGTGACCGTTGGCGAAATGAAAAAAGTTGATCCCAACCGTACGTTTACGGGACATGAAACCTTATCCCTGGACAGTACGGAGGTTGATTATCTGGTGCAGGGAGATGGTTTTTTCTGGAAGATAGCCCGCAGCACGGGTCTGATCGCCAATGCCGGGATTGAGGGGAAAACCCTGATCAAGGGTGGTCCGGACCTGATGATGCTGCCTTTGAAAACAGGACCCTGTGTGACTGATTACAAACTGGACATCCCGCCACTGAACAACCTGTGTCACGACCGGAAAGCCGTCAGCATCGTTGCGGAACATGTTGGTGATACTGTTAAGATCAGCATGAAAGTTTCATGGCAGGAGGCGCACGGCAGGGTCGAATATATCTTCCTGCCCGGCGGCAGCATGATCGTTCGCTATGATCTGACGTCGGATGTGAACATCAATCCGCGGCAGTGGGGGATGGTCTTTGGCCTGAGCAGGGATGTGCAGAATCTGGCATGGGACCGCAAGGGACTATGGAGTATCTATCCGGAGGATCATATCGGCAGGACCCACGGGAAGGCCGTTCCCTTCGTGACAGGTGCGTATCATGAGCCGGCATTCGGAGCCAAACCGAAAGGTCCCTGGAAAGATGATGCCAATGCATTGGGGTCGAATGATTTCCGGTCTTCAAAAGAAAATATTTATTGGGCTTCCCTGACGAATGATCATGGACAAGGTATCCGGGTGGAAGGCAAGGGTAAGACCACTGTCAGGGCATGGGTCGATGGCGACAGGATCGCTTTGCTGGTGGCCGGCTTCTCTACAGGCGGAGGCGACCTCTTTTTTTCCTCCCATTACAGGGATGAGCGACGCCCTTTGAAAAGAGGAGATCGCTTTCAGGGTACGGCCACGATAAGACTGACCGGGAAGTGACTTTTTTCAAACCCTCTCAGGCAACCAGGTGATAATCCGTTTTTTTGGTTGCCGAATACAAATTGCATGAGTATTTTACAGAAAAGGAAAGCGTAAGGATCAGTCCGAGAACGGCAAATTTTTGAAAAAGCTGGACGTTAACAGCTTTCGTAACATAAGTATAGGCATAAGGAAGAACGGTCCCGTTGAGCAGTAACTGGGAAATATAAAACCGGATGATCTTCAGGTGATGTCTTATCTCATAAAGAAATAGCATGGCTAAAAGCCATAAGGTGCCGAAAACCAGTGCGGATCCTATCGAATGAATGGTGTTATTCAAATTGCAGGGCATTATCATGATAAGATATCCGAAACCGGCGAACTTAAACAAATGATGCTTAAATCCGGAATGGGGCACCTGCCGTAGATGAAGGAAGCTTTGGCTGATCTTAAAGCAGAAATAACTGCTTACCAAAAGGCCGGATATAAATAGTAAC
>WFSC01000327.1 GCA_015486185.1 Bacteroidales bacterium
GAATACGGATATCAAAATTGAAACCTTCGATCCCGGCGATATCCTTTCCGAGGAGGTTTTTATTACGCATCTCCTTCAATACATTGTTCAGATATTTTTCCAGGTATTTATATTCGTAACGGATGTACAGGATCCCTTCCGAAGCACCGACAGCATATGCTGCCAGCGCCATACCTTCAAACATCAGTTGCGGATGCTCTGTCAACAAAACACGGTCCTTGAAAGTCCCCGGTTCTCCTTCATCCGCATTGCAGAAGATATACTTCTTATCTCCTTTTGCCTTCCGGCAAAATTCCCATTTCAGTCCCGTGGGAAAACCGGCTCCGCCACGTCCACGGATCTCGGAAAGTTTGATCTCCCATATCACTTCCTCTCCCGTAAGCAGATTGAGCTTTTCCTTCAAAACCGTACCGGGGGTATAGTTATTTTCCAGTATCGGTCCCTGCCGTTGCACGTTATTCCTTACTTCGGCACGGATCAGCGGTGAAGCATTCATGCCCCCGCCGTATCCGGATGTGCTGAGTTCATCCAAAGGCTTCCCTTTCCGGATGTTTCTGACTATTTCCCTTACCCGGAAAGGGGTTAGGCGGGTGAACACCTTGCCGTTGATCAGAGCGGCCGGTTCCTGATCACTCATACCGATACAGGCCGTGTCGAACAAACCGATCAACCCGTCTTCCGAAACTTCACCAAAGCTGCAACCGGCTTCTTCTTCAAAGGTTTTAGCCACCTGCTCACGTCCCATCATATTGGCAACAACACTGTTGTTGAGAAAAATAGTGTATTTTCCTGACGGCTCCCTGCGGAAAAAATGATAAAAACTGGCCGTTTGTTCAACAAAAGCCTGCGATGTGTCTGTCATTTGTGCAATGACAGGGATGGCTCCGGCCGGAATATAACCTGCATCCATTTGTATATCTATCAGCATATCCATTAAGCGGGTCCTGTCATTTCCATACTTACTGACAATTTTTTTTATCTGTTGGTCATTCATAAAATGTATTTTTATAAGATGGTCGCTACGTTATCCTTTGCTGTTTTGTCAGATGTTTCCAATTAAATATCTGTGAAGCAGCGTGTTGAAATTAATATGTTATATAATTCACAACAAATATAAGATGGTTTTCAAAAATTCCAAATGATTTTTATGGGTTATTTATAATTTAGAAATGATTTAAATTGATAATATATTTATTATTATGCTGTATATTAAGAATTAAGTAAGGAGATTGCCTGCAGGATATAATTGGAGTTGCGGGTTTAATAAATATTACATGGAAAAATGTCATGAAAATTGTCACATAATATATTTATCTTCGCATTGTGATTCATGAACTCACATATATCTTTCATGTTGAAGGCCTGGTGCAGGGAGTTGGCTTCCGGCCTTTTATCTACCGTATTGCCCGGAGATACGGGGTCCGGGGCACAGTAGAGAACAGCAATGACGGTGTATGGATACATGTTCAGGAGAATGGAAAACCCTGTATCGGTGCATTGCTGAAATCTATTGAAAAGGAGGCACCGCCGGCTTCGCGGATATGGCGTATCACCAGTAATAAAACGAAAGAACCAAGATATCATGATTTCAGGATTATTGCCAGCAGGGACCGTTCTGCAGCCATTACGCGGGTGAGCCCTGATATAGCTGTTTGCAAGGACTGTTTGCAGGATATGAAAATGCAGCCCAACCGTCTGGATTATCCTTTTGTCAATTGTACCAATTGTGGTCCGCGTTTTTCTATTATTGAAGACCTGCCATATGATCGTGAAAAAACCACCATGAAGGTTTTTACCATGTGCCCTTCCTGCAGAAAGGAATATGAAGATGTAAACGACCGGAGATTTCATGCCCAGCCGGTAGCTTGTGCTGATTGTGGTCCCCATTATACTTTGTGGACAGGAAAGAAAAGGGAGGAAGATCTGTCTGTTATCCTGAAGGATATTTCCGGTCTTTTAACAAATGGCGGTGTAATTGCCGTAAAAGGCATAGGCGGGTATTTTCTTGCCTGTGATGCCACAAATGCTGAGGCGGTTACCCGGTTACGCAGCGTTAAATTGCGGGAAGGAAAACCTTTTGCCGTAATGTTTCGCGATATAAAAACGGTAAAGGAATATGCTGAAGTCAGTCCGGAAGAGGAAAAGGAAATGGTCAGTTGGAGAAGGCCGATCGTTCTGGTGCGTGAGAAGAAAGAAAAAGAAATGCCCCGGGATGTGAGTGTCGGATTTCCGACCATAGGGGCCATGTTGCCCTATATGCCTTTCCATTACCTTTTGTTTGAAAAGCTGTCACTGCCGGCATTGGTCCTTACCAGTGGTAATCTGGCGGATGAACCCATTATTAAGGATGATGAGACGGCCATCCGCAAACTGGGACCTGTTACAGATGCCGTGCTTACTTATAACCGGAGAATCTACAACAGAGTGGATGATTCGGTGGTATTCTTTGCCAATAATATTCGCAGGATGATACGGCGCAGCCGGGGTTTTGCCCCTGCGCCGGTGATTCTTCCCTTTGATGCGGATGGAATAGTGGCTGCCGGAGCCGAGCTGGTAAATTGTTTTTGTGTCGGGAAAGGCAGAGAAGCCATCATGAGCCAGCATATCGGAGATTTGAAAAATTATGAGACATGGGAATTTTATACCGAGGCGATAGAACGTTTTAAAAAGTTGTTCAGGATAACTCCACGTCTGGTAGCTTGTGACCTGCATCCGGATTATCTGTCAACGCAATACGCATTGGACACGGGGTTGCCCCTGGAGAGGATACAGCATCACCATGCACATATTGCCTCGGTCATGGCAGAAAATGCCCTTGAGAAAAAGGTAACAGGAGTGGCCTTTGACGGGACCGGACTGGGGGATGACGGGCATATATGGGGCGGAGAATTTCTTGTCTGTGACTATGTTGATTATAAAAGAATCACGCATCTTGCCTATGTGCCTATGCCGGGAGGAGATCTGGCCACCATGCAGCCCTGGAGAATGGCATTGGCTTACCTTTATATATTATATGGAAAAGAATTGGAAAACCTTACGCTGCCGGTAATTGAAAAAGTAAAAAGAGAAGGCCTGCTGAAGCCGGTAATGCAGATGATGGATAAGAAGATCAATACGCCATTGACTTCAAGCATGGGCCGGTTGTTTGATGCAGTGGCTTCCATTACAGGTGTTTGCATGGATGCCGGCTTCCATGCCGAAGCACCCATGCGGCTGGAAGCTGTAATTTCTCCGGATGAAAAAGGCAGGTACCCTTGGAATCCCGGGAGAACCATTGACGTACGGCCCATGATTCGCAGGATCGTGGAAGAAGCTGGCAGGGGAATACCGGCAGGGATTATTTCAGCCCGGTTCCATCATACCATAGCAGATATTATCGTGACCGTTGCAAAAGAGATCAGACAAAATGACGGACCGGACAGCGTCGTGTTGGCCGGGGGTACTTTTCAAAACAGATTTTTACTGGAAGAAACGGAAATCTTGCTGGAAAAAGAAGGGTTCAGGGTGTATTATCCTTTGGAATTCCCGGTGAATGACGGAGGTATAGCCCTGGGACAACTCGCCGTTGCTGCAGCGAAGGTCAGGAGGCGGGAGAAGAAAAATAGATAATGATGTCGTAAGGACAAGGCACGCCTTGTCTCCATTAGATACTATGATATGAAGTACACAGACGAATTCAGGAACCGGGAGATCGTACAAAGGCTGATCCGGGAGATCCACAGGGTCTCTAAAACGCCGGCAGCTTTTATGGAAGTTTGTGGCGGGCATACGCATGCCATACGGAAATATGGGATCCCATCTCTTTTGCCCGGGAACATTACCCTGTTATCCGGTCCCGGCTGCCCGGTATGTGTTTCCAGCACGCGATATGTGGATCAGGCCATTGCTTACAGCCGGTTGCCGGATGTGATCATTGCAACTTTCGGAGATATGATCCGGATACCTGGCTCTACGTCCTCACTGGACAGGGAGAGGGCGGAAGGCAGGGATATCCGTATTGTGTGGTCTGCCCTCGAGGCAGTAAAGATTGCCCGAGACAATCCCTCGAAAAAAGTTATCTTGCTGGCCATTGGCTTTGAAACGACAGCTCCGGCTACGGCTGCTGCTGTAGTACATGCTTATCAGATGAAGACAGGAAACTTCTATTTTTTCAGTGCTCACAAAATCATGCCTCCGGCTATGGAAGCATTGATAGACGAAGGAGTACGGCTGGATGGCTACCTGGCACCGGGACATGTCAGTACCATCACCGGGACAGAGATCTACCGGAATATTCCGGAAAAATACGGCAAAGCCTGTGTGGTGTCAGGATTTGAGCCGGTGGATATATTGCAATCTATCTTAATGCTGGTGAAACAGATCGAAGAAAACCGGCCCGGGGTCGAGATACAATACAAAAGGGTGGTAAAGCCGGAGGGCAACCGGGCGGCCCTGCAGTTGATGGAAGAGGTGTATGTGCTGCGGGATGACTGGTGGAGGGGATTGGGTATGCTGCCGGCCAGCGGCCTGGGACTGCGGGGAAAATATGCCCGCTTTGATGCTGAAAAAGAGATAGAGGTGGAAGTGGAAGAAACAATTGAGCCGAAAGGTTGTATTTGTGGCGAAGTGCTGAAGGGAGTGAAGCAGCCTGTCGAATGTCCTCTTTTCGGCAATGCCTGTACCCCGGAAAATCCGGTGGGAGCCTGTATGGTCTCCCCCGAAGGCGCCTGTCAGGCCTGGTACAAGTTTGGTAATGAGTGAATGAGTGAATGAGTGAATGAGTGAATGATAGAATGATAGAATGATAGAATGATGGAATGATAGAATGATAGAATGATGGAATGAAGGAAGGCTGAAGAATGTCGAATAAGGAATAACGATTTGGGATTTAGGAAGTTGATGGGTTGATAAGTTGATAAGTTGATAAGTTTAGGAGCTTAGGGGAGAGTGATATTAGATGGAGCTGGAGATGTTGGAATAATATATAAAAAAATTATGTTAAAAGATAA
>WFSC01000328.1 GCA_015486185.1 Bacteroidales bacterium
CTTCTCTTCTGCCTTATAATTGTAATACGGTGGTCATTCAATGGTCATTCAATGGTCATTCAATGGTCATTCAGTTGTCATTCAGTTGTCATTCAGTTGTCATTATGCTGCTTCGCAGCCGAAATTAGCTCGCTGGCGCTCGCGAAATTAAGTTGTCATTAAGTTGTTTCAAAATCATATTTCTAAACTATTAAACTTATCAACCTATCAACTACTGTACCTTTCCATCATTCCATTATTCCATTATTCCACTATTCCATTATTCCATTTTCTTCTGCCTTACAAACCTCGTTCCCACCGTTTTTCCTTCCAGTATTTCCGGTATGATCCCCGGGTCTTTGCCGTTGGTGATAATCATTTCTATTCCGGCATCCATGCAAATGCGTGCGGCATCCAGTTTCACACTCATTCCTCCGGTACCGAATGAATTTCCGCTGCCTTGCGCTGACTGCAGTATCTCAGGAGAAAGGGCAGTAACTGTTTCTATCAGTCTGGCCTCCGGATCCTGTCTGGGATCGGCCGTGTACAGTCCGTTTATGTCAGAAAGAATGATCACCAGGTCAGCTTCTGCCAGTTCAGCCACATAGGCGGCAAGAACATCATTGTTACCAAAGCGTATCCCGAAGGTGGATACGGTATCGTTTTCATTGATGACGGGGATGATCCCCATCTCAAACAACCGCTGCAGGGTATTGCGTGCATTGGTACGTTTGATCTCTTCCTGTAGTCCGTCTTTGGTAAGCAGCACCTGGGCAAGGGTTTGGTGGTAAGGTTCGAAAAACCGCTGGTATATTTTCATCAGTTCGGCCTGCCCCACAGCTGCCAGTGCCTGCTTGCCGGCCAGTGTCTCAGGTTTCTTCTTCATCCCGAGCAGGCCGCCTCCCACAGCCATCGCCCCGGAAGAAACAAGGATCAGTTGCACGCCGGAATGTTGTATGCGGCTCAGCACCTCCGCCAACTGTTCTATCCTCTGCAGATTGATCCTGCCGTTGGGAAAGGACAGGGTCGAACTGCCCACTTTTACCACAACCTTTTCTTTATTGATATGATCGTTCTCCCCATCCATCTGTCAGGCATTTATGATCTCACTTGTCAACACGTCAGGAAAAGCTCCCATAAGATAATCCCGGTTAAAAATTTCCTTTTTACTATCCTCAATCTTTTCCACAAGTTCCTTTTCCGCTATATACAGTGGCATCTGTTTTTCACCCCGTGTAATCAGGATATACTGATCCGGCCGTCCTGTCTTGACCAGAATCAGATGGGCCCCTGTAAGCCCGGCCACAGCCCTGACGAGATAGTAATTGTCATCCAGTTCAATATCTTCCGTAGAGACCGAATCATTTTCGTTGATTACGGGGATCACACCCAGCTCCAGGAGATGTGTCAATGTATTGCGTGTATTCCGGCTGCGGACAGGATCAGCAAAAATATCACCGGTAAGCAATACCTGGGCCACCGTCTGATTATATCCCTCAAAATACCGACGATACAGTTTCATAAGCTCAGCCTGTCCTACGGCTGCCACAGCCTGTTTATCCACCCGCCCTTCCGGCTGCACATTGAAACCGAGTTTTTGTGTCCCCAGAAAGATCGCACCGGAGGAAACGATGAATAGCTGGGCCCCACTGTTTTCCAGGTTGGATAGCACCATGGAAAGTCTCTCCATTTTTACAGGATCGAAACGGCCTTTTTCATTCAGCAACACACGTATCTCCACCTTCACCACTATTTTCGGGGAACTATGATTCATCATTTTTTCTGTCAGGATTGCAGCAGTTTCTTCATAATATTTTCAGCCTTGTCCGGATCAATCTCTCCGGCAACAGCTTTCATCTTCTCCCGGATCTTCTCAAATCCGGGATTGCCAATACTTCCCAGATGGGTATAGGAAACCTTTTCAGGCGGCTGAAAGTTGCCGGTCTGTATTTCTTTCGCTACCTTCCGGTAGGCTTCACGGAAAGGAACTCCCTCCCCGACCAGCCGGTTTACCTCCTCGACACTGAAGAGATACCGGTAAATATCCTTTTCCAACAGATCATCTTTGATCTTCAGGTTTTGCAATAAAAGACGGGTGATCCCCAGACAGCCTGACAAAGAATCAAAAGCCGGCAACCAGGATTCCTTTATCAACTGAAACTCCCGGTGGTATCCGGTCGGAAGATTTCCGGTGATCAGTTGGATCTCATTGGGCAAAGACTGTATCCGGTTACACCGTCCCCGGACCAGCTCAAAAGCATCTGGATTTTTTTTATGTGGCATAATGCTTGACCCGGTGGTGAAAGCATCGGGGAGTTCGAGAAAACCAAAATTCTGGTTCATGAACAGTACCGCATCCATAGCCAGCCGTCCCAGGGTAGAGGCTACCGAAGATAAGACAAAAGCCGTTGTTTTCTCCGTTCTGCCCCGGCCGGTCTGAGCATACACCGAATTGACCACCGTATGGTCAAATCCCAAAAGACGAGTGGTCTCTTCTCTGTCAACAGGGAAAGACGAACCGTAGCCGGCTGCCGATCCCAACGGGTTCTGATTGATAATACGCCATACCGCGTTCAGCAATATCATATCGTCGGTCAGGCTCTCGGCAAAAGAGCCGAACCACAACCCGAAAGAAGAAGGCATAGCTACCTGCAGATGGGTGTATCCCGGCATCAGATGATCCTTATACTTCTCGCCCAGATAGAGCAACTGATCGAACAAATCCAGTATCTCTTTCCGGAGTTGTGCCAGCCGCGAGCGTGTGAAAAGCCGGATATCCAGTATCACCTGATCATTACGTGAACGGGCCGTATGCACCTTCTTACCGGTCTCTCCCAGTTTTTCAATCAGGTTTTTCTCCACCTGGGAATGCACATCCTCTATTCCCGGCTCAATGACAAAAATACCTTCCTCCACCTTATGATATAATTCTCGTAATTCCCTGAGCAGTCTTTGTTCATCATCCGGTGTGATCAGGCTTACTTTTTTCAGCATCTTCACATGGGCAACAGAGCCGAGTATATCAAAAGGAGCCAGATCCAAATCCAGCACAGCATCTTTTCCTATGGTAAATTGCTCGATCGCCTTATCGAGGGGCAAATCTTTTTCCCAGATTTTCTGCATTATTTCAGTTTTTCTATTCCATTGAAAGAAGCCAGGATCCCTTTGATCAATGCCGAGCTCAGTCCGTTGTGCTCCATTTCATTGAGACCGGCAATGGTCACTCCTCGGGGGGTGGTCACTTTATCTATCTCTTCTTCGGGATGGATGCCTGAATCCAGGAGCAGGCCGGCAGCGCCCCTGGCCACCTGTGAAGCAATCATCTGGGCTTCCTTGGCATGAAAGCCAATCTGTATCCCGCCCTGCGATATGGCCCGGATCACCCGCAAAAAATAAGCAATACCACAAGCGTTCAGAATAGTAGCAGCCGACATCAGACTTTCTTCTATAACATACGTTCGTCCCACCAGATCAAAGAGTTTTCTTATCTCATCGAGTTTTTCCGCTCCGGCCTTGTTAGCAGCCAGACCGGTCATGGATTCCCTCACAGCAACTGCCGTATTGGGCATAGCCCGGATCACCGGCAACTCATCGCCGGTAACAGCCTCTGTTTCGGCCAATGAAAACCCTGTCACCACCGACACCAGGATGTGCTTCCCCGGAGACAGTACCGGCCGGATCTCTTCCAGAAGCAGTTTCATCTGCCGGGGTCTCACGGCAATGATCACAACCTGTGACCGTCTGACAGCCTCAGGATTGTCGGATATAACACTTACCCCTTTGGACGCTAATTGATCCAGCAGATGGACCCTTCTGCGTGTTACGGTTATCCTTTCCGGAGCTATGACATCATGGTACAAAAAACCTTCGGCAATAGCTCCTCCGATATTCCCGCCTCCGAGAATGGCTATATTTGTTTGCATACTGTTTTGTTTCTGATAAGATAAAACATAACTACCTGATAATATACCCCTCAACTCCTCAACTCCTCAACTAAATACTGTATATATGATTCTTAAACTGCCGGCTGACAATAGCATGATGCGCCATTAAACGTACAGCGTTGATCTTGATAAATCCTTCACTGTCTTTCTGGTCAAAACCTCCTTCGATATCCATGCTGGAAAGATCCTGGTCATATAATGAGCTGGGGGATTCTCTTCCTTCTATGATCACGTTTCCCTTGTAAAGAGACAGATATACTTTCCCATCTATCAGCTCCTGGCTTTTTTTAATAGCCGCCATCAAAAAATCCATCTCGGGACTGAACCAGAAACCGTAATAGACCAATTCTGCAAATTTGGGGGTCAGCATGTTGCGCAGGCGCATGACCTCCCTGTCCATAGCGATCCCTTCAATATCCTGATGTGCCTTGAACAGGATCTCACCACCGGGGGTTTCATAGATGCCTCTCGATTTAATACCCACAAAACGGTTTTCCACCATATCCAACAGACCGACTCCATGTTTGGAGCCCAGTTCGTTCACATAGGTAAACAATTCAAGAGGATCGGTTTTGACGGTTCCGTCATCATTGTTGGTCACTTTTACCGGCGTACCATCCTTAAACTCAATCGTAATGCTTTCCGCCTTGTCCGGAGCATTATACGGATGCGTGATTTTAGAAAGCACTTTTATATCCGCTTTCAGTGCAGGATCTTCCAGAATTCCGGCCTCATGACTGATATGCATAAGGTTGTCATCTTCGCTATACGGCCGTTCCCGGGTAGCTTTTACGGGAATGCCGGCTTCTTCGGCATACTTGATGAGGTCTGTACGTCCCCTGAACTGATCGAGAAATTCTGCATCCTTCCAGGGCGAAAAAACAATAATATCAGGATTCAGTGCATAAAAGGAAAGCTCAAACCGTACCTGGTCATTTCCTTTCCCGGTGGCACCGTGAGAAACCACACCGGCTTCCATCTTATTGGCCGTTTCGATCATCCTTTTGGCGATCAGGGGACGGGCCAGTGCCGTACCCAGCAGATAACGGCTTTCATAAATAGCATTGGCCCTTATCGCCGGAAAAATAAAATCTGTCACAAACTCATGCTTCAGATCATCAATGATCACTTCACTGGCTCCGATCTTCAGTGCTTTTTTTCGTACCTCACCGAAGTTGTCGTCCTGTCCTACATCAGCTACATAGGCAATCACTTCATTACCGCGGTCTATGAGCCATTTTAAAATAACGGATGTGTCCAATCCACCACTGTACGCAAGTACAATCTTCTGATTCTTCATGTTGATAAAAATTAAAAATTAGGATTTTATAAATATTCAGGATCTGGCAATTTTATCACTCATATCCGGAAAGATCCATTGCAGGGCTTTCCTGACGGCTTCCCGGCTGATCCCATCACGGGGGATAAGCAGGATCGTATCATCGCCGGCAATGGTCCCGGCCAGCTCATAACGCCTGGCCCTGTCGATGGCAATGGCCAGCATATTGGCATACCCGGGCAATGTCCGTATCAATGCAAGCTGCTGTGCAAACTCCAAAGATACAAACCCTTCTCCCGAGGAAGGACGATGATCAGCTTCCGGATCCAGACGGGCTGTCTCATCCAATACATACTTATACCTTCCGTCACGAAAAGGTATCTTCCCGGCACGCAAAAACTTCAAATCCCTCGAGAGGGTAGCCTGCGTTACATGGTATCCCTTATCCTTCAACATCTCCAGCAATTGCTCCTGGGTAAAGATCTCATGATCCCTGATCAACTGACGGATCAGATATAACCGGGTGTTCTTATCATTCATGATGCATAAATATTTATTTTTGATGCAAATTTATACATTTTTATTTTAACAAAACAAATTTTTACATTATTTTTCACCCGGTTTTTTTCTGCCCTGTGTATCTTTGTCCGGAAAAAATCAAAAGAAGAAAGAAGGAAAAGTTAAAAAGCAAATAAAGACAAAAACATAATACGTGGGAAAATCGTCAATTAAGAAAGTGTTACTGCTGGGGTCGGGAGCACTGAAGATCGGAGAGGCCGGAGAGTTTGATTATTCAGGGTCACAGGCATTAAAAGCTTTGCGCGAAGAAGGAATCAGTACGATCCTGATCAATCCTAATATTGCCACGGTACAAACTTCGGAAAAGATCGCTGACCGTATTTACTTCCTTCCGGTCACGCCCTATTTTGTTGAACAGGTGATCAAAAAGGAAAAACCTGAGGGGATTCTTTTGTCTTTCGGCGGACAAACAGCGCTGAACTGCGGGATTGAATTATTTAAAAAAGGTATTCTGGAAAAATACGGGGTACAGGTATTAGGCACGCCCATCCAGGCGATCATGGATACCGAAGACCGGGAATTTTTCGTTAACAAACTTAAAGAGATCAGCGTTAAAACGCCCCACAGCATTGCCGTCACAGGGCTGGAAGATGCCCTGAAAGCCGGAAAGCAACTGGGATATCCTGTTATCATACGGGCTGCCTATACCCTGGGGGGACAGGGAAGTGCTTTTTGTTCCAATGAAGCGGAGCTTTCGGAAGAAGCGTCCAAGGCTTTTTCCTATACCGGGCAGATCCTTGTGGAAGAATCCCTGAAAGGCTGGAAAGAAGTGGAATATGAGGTGGTACGCGACCGTTTTGACAACTGTATCACGGTCTGTAATATGGAAAATTTTGATCCTCTGGGGATTCACACCGGAGAGAGTATCGTGGTGGCCCCTTCCCAGACCCTGACCAACAGTGAATATCACAAACTGCGGGCTTTATCAATAAAAGTTATAAGGCACATAGGGATTGTGGGAGAATGTAACATCCAGTATGCGCTGGATCCTGAGTCTGAAGATTACAGGGTTATTGAAGTAAATGCCCGTCTGTCTCGGTCCAGTGCCCTGGCATCCAAGGCTACCGGTTATCCGCTGGCTTTCGTGGCAGCCAAGCTGGCAATAGGCTACGGCCTCCATCAACTGAAAAATGCCGTCACAAAAACTACCACTGCTTTTTTTGAACCTGCACTCGATTATATTGTCTGCAAGATCCCCCGCTGGGACCTGAATAAATTCGAAGGGGTTTCCCATCTGATCGGCAGTAGTATGAAAAGTGTCGGGGAGGTAATGTCCATCGGACGTACCTTTGAAGAAGCCATCCAGAAAGGTCTTCGCATGATCGGTCAGGGCATGCATGGTTTTATAGGTAACAACATAACCTTTGACAATATCGAAGATGAGCTTTCCCAACCCACTGATATGCGTATTTTTGTCATTGCCGTTGCCCTGGAGAAAGGTCTTTCCGTAGATTATATCCATGAACTTACAAAAATTGACCGTTGGTTCCTTTATAAATTGAAAAACATCGTCCTGCTGAAAAAAGAACTGAAAAAAACCGGTTCTCTGGACCATCTGGATGATGACAAGTTGAGGGAAGCCAAGATCCAGGGGTTTTCCGATTTCCAGATCGCCCGTTTTGTTACGGACCCTCCCCCGGAAAAAATGGAAGAAGCCTTATTACAGGTACGCGCTCACCGTACAGCCCGGAAGATCATCCCCTATGTACGGCAGATCGATACACTGGCCGCCGAATATCCGGCCCAGACCAATTATCTTTATCTGACCTACAGCGCCATGGAACATGATATTTCCTTTTATCAGGATAAAAAATCGGTCATTGTACTGGGGTCGGGAGCTTACCGCATAGGCAGCAGTGTGGAGTTTGACTGGTGTGGTGTCAGCGCACTGAATACCATAGAAGAAAAAGGGTACCGTTCGGTTATCATCAACTACAATCCGGAAACGGTCAGCACCGACTATGATATCTCTGACCGGCTTTATTTTGATGAGCTCTCTTTCGAACGGGTCATGGATATTATCGAACTCGAGCAGCCTTATGGGGTGATCGTTTCCACAGGCGGACAGATCCCCAACAACCTGGCCATGCGTTTATACAACCAGAAAGTAAATGTGCTGGGGACTTCTCCCCTCTCCATCGACCGGGCCGAAAACCGGCACAAGTTTTCCTCGATGCTGGATACGCTTGAGGTTGACCAGCCGCGCTGGCAGGAACTCACCAGCATTGAGGATATTCAGGATTTTGTTGACAGGATCGGCTTCCCGGTCCTGATCCGGCCTTCCTATGTGCTTTCCGGTGCAGCCATGAACGTTGTCTCTAACCCGGAAGAGCTGGAACATTTTCTCCGGCTGGCAGCCGATGTGTCAAAACAATACCCGGTGGTGGTCACAGAGTTTATCCAGGAAGCCAAGGAAATAGAGATTGATGCCGTTGCCCGCGAGGGCGCGCTGATCATTTATGCCATTTCCGAACATGTTGAATTTGCCGGGGTACATTCGGGCGATGCCACTATGGTGTTCCCTCCGCAGAAGATTTATCTCGAGACCATCCGCCGGATCAAACATATCAGCAGGGAGATAGCCCGGGAGCTGAATATTTCAGGACCGTTCAATATCCAGTTTCTGGCCAAGGATAACCAGATCAAGGTGATTGAGTGTAATCTGAGGGCTTCACGAAGCATGCCGTTCGTATCGAAGGTATTGAAAGTTAATCTTATCGATGTGGCAACAAGGATCATGCTCGGCGAGAAGGTGTCTCCGCTCTCCAGAACGATCTTTGACCTGGATTATGTCGGCGTGAAAGCGCCCCAGTTCTCTTTCTCACGGCTGCAACTCACCGACCCTGTCCTCGGGGTGGATATGTCCTCTACCGGTGAAGTCGGGTGTATCGGTGACGATTTTTATGAAAGCATCCTTAAAGCCATGTTGTCAGTGGGCTATCATATCCCGCAGAAAAAGATCCTGTTATCCACAGGGCCGGCCCGGTCGAAAGTGGAACTTATCAACAGCGCCAGGGCCCTCATAGCAAAAGGATATACCCTGTATGCCACACGCGGTACCAAAAGATTCTATGACCAGTATGGCGTCAAGACCAGGCTGGCTTACTGGCCGGACGAAGACAAACACCCCAATACCCTCGACCTCATCCATAACCGTGAGGTGGACCTGGTGGTCAA
>WFSC01000329.1 GCA_015486185.1 Bacteroidales bacterium
ACCATCCTCTGTTCCGCTCTGCCAAAAGATCATTCTTCGACAATATATTTTGTTCTATGGTAACCTCCCTGCCATGATGAGGATGGGAATGATCATGATCGTGATGGTGATCATGTTCATGATGATCATGTCCGTCATTTTCTGCATTCAAGTGAATATGTTCTTCCGCATCACCTGGTTTTCTAAGGATGACCGTTTCTTCCGGTTCTCCGCAACCACAAGTACCACACATATCTTTAACTTTTAAAATTATCTACAGGACAAAAATACTCTTTTTTCTTCCATTCTCCCATGATGTTTGTCATTTTATGTTACAATATTCACTTATCGATCAGAAATCACAAACATAACCTTAATCCACGAGGATAGATTTAAGCTTTAGTTCATTTCCGTTCAACAGGTCAAAACCAAAGGCACCACAGGCAGGACAAGGCTCGTACAACGTTGCAGGGCTGAATTCATGACCACAGGAGCGGCACCGGGCCCTGGGATGGACAGGAATGATCTTCCAGGAGGCTCCCTCGCATATACTTCCCCTTACCGCTTCTTCCATAGCAAAATCAAGGGCATCCAATACCACTCCTGAAAAATCTCCCACCTCAATCTCCAGTTCTTTTACCTGCTTTGCATCTTCTTTTTCTGCATATTCGGTAGCCAATTCCACAATACTCATCGCAACAGATAATTCATGCATCGAAAAAAATATGTTTTACAATAATTTGTTTGGAAAGTAACAATATTTTTAGTATAATGGAAAGGATTTTGATCATATATTTTTTACAAAATAAAATTCAGTATCATGGAAAAAATAGCACTGAATGTCAAATGCCCCTATTGCAAGAAATCATTGATGGATCCCTATCACCGCATCCATGAAAAACCGAGTATTCTACTGGATGTGGAGTCCGGAGGGAAAAAAGGAAAGATCCGTTTGTGTTCCTATTACGGATGTTATACGCATGAGAGTACCATTGATTTAAAAGAAGGAGAGATTATTCATCTTTTTTGTCCCCATTGTCATAAGGAGTTGATCAGCAAAAATGTTTGTGAGGAGTGTGGGGCACCGATGATCCCGCTGGCATTGCAACGCGGAGGAAGGATATATCTGTGTTCGCGGGTGGGATGTAAAAAGCATTTTCTTTCCTTTGAAAATATTTCCGAGGCATTGACCCGTCTCTATAACGAGTATGGCAATTTTTAACATGGACAGATAGCCGTCAGCATATCCGGGGCAATTGTTCTCCTGCCAGCATATCGACGATACGGCTTCCTCCGATCTCTGTTAACATAACCACCTTTCCCGGATGGTTATGTGTTATCTCACCTATAACCTGTGCTTCTTTTCCGTATTTATGTTTACGCATAATTTCCAGTGCTTTATCGGTCTGACTTCCCGGTACGATCATGATCACCTTTCCTTCGTTGGCCAGGTATAGCGGATCATAACCAAAAACTTCACAAATATTCCGTACTGTTTCCCTGACCGGAATATCGCTTTCAACAAGGTCGATACCCAGGTTATTTTTCCCTGCTATTTCGCAAAGTACCGTAGCTACTCCGCCGCGTGTGGGGTCACGCATAAAGTGGATATCAACTCCTGCATCAAGTACCAGACGTATCAATCCGTTTAGCGGGGCACTGTCTGTTCTTATATCCTGTGAGATCGTCAGTGATTCGCGCGCCGCGAGGATAGCCACGCCATGATCTCCTGCCGGACCGTTCAGGAGGATCTTATCCCCGGCACGGATCTTTTCCCCATAGCTTACAGGACGCAATACCGGATCCAGCCATCCGATACCGGCCGTATTGATAAACATCCGGTCACATTTCCCATGTTCCACCACCTTGGTATCTCCCGTCACCACAGAAACCCCGGCTTCTTTAGCGGCCACGGCCATGGATCGGACGACACTTTCCAGGACATCCAGCGGAAGGCCTTCCTCCAGAATAAAGGAAGCACTCAAAGCCACCGGCCTGGCTCCCGACACAGAAAGATCGTTCACCGTTCCGCATACGGACAATTTGCCGATATCCCCTCCCTCAAAAAAGAGCGGACTAACGACATAAGAGTCGGTGGTAAATGCCAATGATCCCTCCTCCCCGTCCAATATCGCAGCATCTGTTTCAGCCAGCAGGGTCCGGTTTGAAAAATGTTTCATGAATATCTCCCGTATCAGGTCATGTGACATCTTCCCGCCACTGCCATGGTTCAGAATGATCTTTTTATCTTTTAACATAATTTTTTTATATATTATTCCAACATCTCCAGCTC
>WFSC01000330.1 GCA_015486185.1 Bacteroidales bacterium
ACCTAAGTAATTGCTTCAGTTTTTTCCGTATCACCCTGTGATAATCCCGACCCCAGGCATACCTTGAGATCAGTCCTTTATCTGTTTCTTCCGCTGCAGGAAACTCTTCTCCGGAAAAATAATTCAGCAGCAGTACGACCACGCTCTTGCTGCCGGGGACCAGCCGGGCAGGATCGCAACGTTTTTCAACATTCCGGGCCATATAATCCATCTCTCCATGATACCCGCGGGCCAGCCAGTCCAGCAACCGGGCCCGTTCCTCTTTCAGAGGCTCTGCACGTACAATACCACAGGCATCAAACCCCAGAGCACTGGCCTGTGCTTTGATTCCTGCTGAAAGTTCCTCCCTGGTAAAATTGTTCAATATTCAAGATTCACGTTCATCAATCACCTGTCATCGTTCATCGTTCTTAAAGCATCCCCAGCAACAACAAGGCTTCTTCCGACATCATACTTTTATCCCAGGGCGGGTCAAAAGTAAGGACCAGATCGAGATCTTTCACACCCGGCACATTCCGGATCCGCTGATCCACTTCGTTCAGGATCTGATCGGCAATGGGACAATTAGGGGCTGTCATGGTCATTTTTATCATTACTTTTCCATCCTCTTTTACATCAATCTCATAGATCAATCCCAGATCATAGATATTCACAGCAGGTATCTCCGGATCAAAAATATTTTTTAATTCCGTAACAATCCTTGCTTCCAGTTCGAAGGTGTCAATATTATCTTCTTTATCTCCCATGATTATTCTTTTTTCCCAGACTGTTGTTTGGTATAAAATGCCAATGCGTACATCCTGATCTGATGGACCATGGAAAGCAGTCCGTTGGCCCGTGTTGGGGACAGGTTTTCCTTCAGACCGACTTCATCGATAAAAGTCAGTTCGGCATCTTTGATCTCTTCCGGCGAATGGCCTGAAAAAACGCGTATCAACAATGCCACGATTCCTTTTGTAATAATGGCGTCGCTGTCAGCCGTAATGATCATTTTTCCCTCATCGTCCAGTTCAGCATGTATCCATACCCTGGAAGTACACCCGTCAATCAGATACTGATCCGTTCTGTATTTTGGATCCATTGCCGGCATTTCCTTTCCCAGCTCAATCAGATAGTTGTATTTATCCATCCAGTCATCATAAATACTGAACTCTTCCACGATCTCTTTTTGTATTTCCTCTATATCCATTTTATTTAACTTTAACCTAACATTTCTATTACCTTCAGTAATGCATTATACAGAATATCAACTTCTTCTTTCGTATTATAAAATGCAAAGGAAGCCCTGACGGTGCCGGTAATGCCATAAGATTCGACAAGCGGTTCGGCACAATGATGACCGGTACGTACGGCAACGCCCAGCTTATCAAGGATCATGCCGGTATCATAAGGATGAATATCTCCTATCAGAAAAGAAACAATACCGGTTTTATGATCCGAGGTGCCGAAGATCCGCAAACCGGGTATCTGCATCAACCTGCTTGTAGCATATTCCTCCAACTCCTGTTCCCGGGCAATAATATCATCAAACCCTGTTTTCTGAAGATATTCAATGGCTTTCCCCAGCCCGATGGCCCCGATATAGTTCATTGTTCCGGCTTCAAACTTCAGAGGCAGATCCTCGTAGATGGTTTTTTCAAAAGTTACTTTTTTGATCATATCGCCACCCCCCTGATACGGTGGCATCTCATTCAGCCACTTTTCCTTGCCATAGAGTACGCCTATCCCCGTAGGGCCGTATATTTTATGTCCGGAGAAAACATAGAAATCACAGTCCGTTTCCTGTACATCTGTCTTTTCATGCTGAATACCCTGTGCCCCGTCTATCAGCACCGGCACATTGTGTGCATGGGCGATCTTAACGATCTTTTTTACAGGATTGATTGTCCCCAACACATTGGAGACCTGGGTTACTGCCAGGAGTTTTGTTTTTTCAGAGATAAGATCATCCAGCTTCTCCAGTTGCAGATCACCTTTTTCCGTTACAGGCAAAACCTTCAGTATAGCTCCCTTTCTTTCACAAAGCATCTGCCAAGGCACTATATTGGCATGATGCTCCATACCGGAAACGATGATCTCATCACCCGCCTGCACATATCTCTCTCCGAAGGAAAAAGCGACTGCATTAATGGAGCTGGTAGTGCCATGGGTAAAAATGATTTCATGGGCATGTTCCGCATGGATAAAATCCTGTACGGTTTTACGGGCAGCCTCATAGTTTTCGGTAGTCACATTACTTAGATGGTGAACGCCCCGGTGTACATTACTGTTTTCCTTGTTATACAATCGTTCGATCGTTTCCAGAACGATAGTGGGTTTCTGGGTAGTCGCCCCGTTATCCAGATAGACAAGAGGTTTCCCATATACCTGTTGGCCCAAAATGGGAAAATCCTTTCTGATCTTTTCTACATCCAGCATGATTAATTATATCTTTAAATATTATTTTTCATAATCTACCAGACAGGTATGGCAACGGGGCAGTTCCCCCCGCAGTCTTTTATCCGCCAGCTCACGGATACGATCCTGCAGCGGTTCAATTTTTATTTCACGGATCACTTCATGGACGAAGGCATACATCAACAACATACGGGCCTCATATTCACGGATACCTCTTGAACGCAAATAAAACAATGCATCTTTATCCAATTGCCCCACGGTAGCTCCATGGGTACATTTCACATCATCGGCATAAATTTCCAAC
>WFSC01000331.1 GCA_015486185.1 Bacteroidales bacterium
CTACGTCTCTCTGTCCCTCCGTCTCTCCGTCCCTCCGTCCCTCCGTCTCTTCGTCACTCCGTCTCTTCGTCTCTCATCTTACCATAGGGCTTTGCCCTTATGCTGTTGCTTACGTTCCTTCGGCAGACAATCGGCCGATTGTCTCTACATTTATCTTCTTCTAAACCCTTCAATTATTTCACATCATTCATCGATCACCGATCAATTTTACTCTTCCCCTTCCTATCATCGATTATCGATCATCCTTGCCCGCCATAGCTTCAGCGGAGGTGGGGATCATCCTTGTCCACCGTAGCCTTAGCGAAGGTGGAGATCAACCTCCCTTTTGTCTTTTTCCTTTTATCTTTTTTCTTTTTACTATCTTTCACGCATGAATTACGGAGAAAAGATCATCCGGTTTCTTAACCATTTATCACTCCCTATGGAGCTTCCGGATGGGATCCATGTCATGAATCCATATCTTTCGGAAGAGGTCCGGAATGCTGTTGCATGTTTTTACAGGAAATTTTTCCCGGATAATACCCCCCGGACCTTTCTCATCGGCATTAATCCGGGCCGTTTCGGAGCCGGTGTCACAGGCATTTCTTTTACGGACCCTATACGTCTGGAAGAGGTTTGCGGCATCCCTAATCCATTCGATAAAAAACAGGAAATATCTTCTGTTTTTATTTACAAAATGATCAATGCTTCCGGTGGACCGAAAGAATTCTACCGGCATTTTTATGTTACGGCTGTCTGTCCGCTGGGTTTTACCCGCGACGGAAAAAATCTGAATTACTATGACCTGAAAGAACTGGAAGAGGCCGTTACTCCTTTTATCGTTTCCACCCTGCAGGAACAATTGGATTTCGGAGCCAACCGGGAGAAGGCTTATTGTATCGGTGAAGGGAAAAACTACAGATTTCTGAAAAGGCTAAACCGTGAATATCATTTTTTTGAAAACATCATCCCTCTCCCCCATCCGCGTTTTGTGATGCAATACAGGTACAAAAAACAGGATGAATATATCAAAACCTATCTGGAACGCCTGGAAATATAAATCATACTCCAACCTCTCTCCATCTCTTAGTCTCTTAGTCTCTCCATCTCCCTCTCTCTTCCTTATCGAATTTATTTCTCGCAGATTTCGCAGATTGCCACAGATCACTATAAATTCTTCTCATTCATTCAATCATTCACTCATTCAATCATCCTCTCCCCCCAATCTCCTGCAATTACAGGCCAGGCAATAGCCCGCACCTACTGCTACTATACCAAATCCGCAAGCCAACAGGATCCAGAAAAAGTTTGGAGCCAGATGAAACTTCCAAACCAGAAAACCGAATACGATCAAGGCCAGAATCCCTAAAACACCCAGTAACGCACAATAGAACCCCGATAAATACCACACTTCCTTTTTCATCGTCTTCCCCGTTAATAGTTACATTTCATATTACGATTTTTATCTGAATGATAAAAGATTCCTGCAGTTGATTTTTATACAGAAGATTGTGTCATATGTCACAATCTTTATTATATTTATCTGAAAAAGTTTATTTTACGGTGAATACCTGCAAAAACTGTCATATTAATTCCAGGGCATTCGGAGTACTTACCCTCCGGGAAATGGAACAATTCGAAAAGGGATGCACACAGGTCCCTTTCCAGAAAGGGGATAAGGTTATCAAGGAAGGGATCCCCGTTACAAATGTTATTTACCTGAAATCCGGTTTGGTCAAAGTCTGTCTGAAAGGATTATCAGGGAAAGACATTATCCTGAAGGTTGAATCGCCGGGATCTTTTATCGGGTTACATGATGTTTTTGCAGGAAGGGTAAGATCCTGTTCCGCCATTGCCCTGACACCTGTCATCGCCTGTTTTATTTCTCATGAAGTCTTTAGCATGTTGATCCGTGCCAATGGTGCTTTTGCCCTGGAAGTACTGAAATATATCAGCCGGGAAGAAGTAGATTATCTCTATAGTTTTATCAGTATGCAGGAGAGGCATGTACACGGAAGGGTAGCAGGGATCATGCTTTATTTTGCCGATCATATCTTTTATGCCGACCGGTTTACCCTTGACATTACCCAAAGCGAACTGGGTACAATGATCGGAGCGTCGAGGGAAAGTGTAAGCCGTGTAATCAAGGAATTCAGGAAAGGCGGCATACTCAAATGGCAACACCAAACCATAGAGATACTCCGGAAAGACCTGCTGAAGAAGATCAGCAAAGCAGGGTAAAAAGCATAATAGAATGAAGAATAAACATGTCCGATTTCAGAACAAAAGAATAATTAATATCTTTGCACACCTTTTGGAGAGTTGCCGGAGTGGTCGAACGGGGCAGACTCGAAATCTGTTGATCCGCCTAGCGGGTCCGGGGGTTCGAATCCCTCACTCTCCGCAACCGAAAAATCATGCCCCGCAAGTCGGGGTTTTTTGTTCTTAGTTCTTTGTTCCCCGTTCAACGATCAACGATCAACGTTCCCTGTTTTCTTCCACCATAATCCCGGTCATTTCACCGGATTTACATAAGGCAGGGAGGCTTCCTTAACGGATATGCGCATAAAGTGCCAAACCGAAGCGGGCTTATACTGTCTTGTCGTTATCCTTCTTACAATTTTATTCAATAAACATTATCCCCACAACATCAGGCTAAAAATTATTTTTATTTTTACGAAGAAGTAGAACATTGATGAATCGGTACAGGTCATATTTGGTAAAAAGATTATTACAGTTCATATTGTTTTTATGGTTTGGTACATGGACTACGGCCGTAATGGGTCAGGATAAGTGGGTTATCCCCAAAACGACAGACAAAATCACTTTTGACGGACTCCCATTTGAGGCAGCCTGGAATAAAGTACCTCCATTCCCGATGTATATGCAAAGACCCAATTACGGAGATAAGCCTTCTGAGAAAACAGAGATACGGGTCACCTATGATGATCATTATATTTATATCTCAGGCCGTTTGTATGACCGCAATCCTGCCCTTATCCATACCACCACAAAAAAGCGGGATGAGTATTCGCCCAATAGCGATGGGATGGGTATCCTTTTTGATAATTTTCTTGACAAACAGAATGCATTGGCCTTTATGATCACACCGGCGGGAAATCGCACCGACTTTACCGTTTTTAACGATGGAACAGGATCCATGAGACATTTACCCTTTAACATGAGCTGGAATACATACTGGGATGTAAAAACAAAAATCACGGACCGGGGGTGGTTTGCTGAAATACGTATTCCCATATCCAGTCTCAGGTTTCAGACTATTAACGGGAAAACCACAATGGGCATCACCGTATGGAGATGGATCCCCCACAATAACGAAACAGACTGTTTCCCGGAGATCGATCCTAAATTTGGCACCTTCTCCCTGTTTAAGCCTTCACTTGCCCGGGAAGTGGTTTTTAAAGACCTGAAGCCGGCCAGACCTTTGTACATCGCCCCCTATGCCCTTGGAGGAGTCACCCGCAATCATGTTCTGAACGAAGTAGGCACTGCCTATGAACCCCTGAATGACCCCAAGCTCACGGGAGGATTGGATGTAAAATACGGATTCTCGGAAAAGCTTACAATGGATCTGACCGTTAATCCTGACTTTGCCCAGGTAGAGGCAGATGACCAGAAAGTAAACCTCACCCGTTTTTCTCTTTTCTTCCCGGAAAAAAGACTTTTTTTCCAGGAACGGTCCAGCCTGTTCAATTTTAATCTTGGCGGCCCCAATAATCTGTTCTACAGCCGGCGGATAGGTATTGATAACGGAGAACCGGTAAATATTTACGGGGGCACCCGTCTGGTAGGACGGATGGGAAAATGGGACATGGGCTTTCTGGATATGCAGACCGTTTCGCACCATTCACTACCCTCAGAGAATTTTGGTGTGTTCCGTATGAAAAGACAGGTAATTAACCCCAACAGTTTTATGGGAGGAATGTTTACAAGCCGGACAGGCATGAACGGGAATTACAACATTGCCTACGGACTGGATGGCGTGATCCGTGTTTTCGGAGATGATTATATGACCCTGAGGATAGCCCAGTCACTGGAAAAAGACAGTATCAACAACCCTTTCTCCCTGGATCCTACACGGCTCCGGTTTCAATGGGAAAGACGTTCCATTAAAGGACTGGGATACCGGTTCTCCTATTCATACGCCGGAGAAAGTTACTCCCCGGGTATCGGCTTTGAGATGAAGAAAAAGTTTTCCCTGATATTCGGACAATTGTTCTATGGATGGCTCCCCGGAGAAAACTCAAAATTATTCTCCCACCAGATACTATTTCGTACCATGAATTTTTTCCGCCTGGACGGCTCTCCGGAAACTTTGGAAGAAAGTCTGGGGTGGAACTTTCAAACTAAGTCTTATATGTCGGGTAACTTTTCACTGCAATATCATTACGAAAGCCTGCGGGAACCTTTTTATTTGTCTGACGATGTTTTTGTACCGGAAGGAACTTACCGGTTTTTTAGCGGGGAGATACTTTTTTCCACCCTGCAGAATAATATGTTTTACGCGATGAATACAATAGATGCAGGATCATTTTATGACGGCACCAGGATCTCCTGGAAGATCCTGCCCACCTGGAACGCCTCCTCCTTCCTGAATCTCAGTGGCAGTTATCAGATCAACCGGGTCTGGTTTCCGGCACGGGAACAGTATTATATCTCCCAATTGGTAGGGGTAAAGGTACTGTTGATGTTCAGCACCAAACTATCTCTCAATGCCTATATCCAATACAACAGTCTTGCCGGTGCCCTGGTGGATAATATCCGTTTCCGGTACAATCCACGGGAAGGAAATGATCTCTATATCGTTTACAATGATGATCTGAATACGGACCTGTACCGCGAGATCCCCACACTCCCCCGCTCCAACTCCCGCACTTTCGTTATAAAATATACCTATACCTTTAATGTGCCGGTGGGGATAAAAAAATAATATCTTTGATGCAAGAACGGTACACACATGTATTATGTCCCCCTTGAGATAGAATGAGTAAATGATAGAATGAATGAATGATAGAATGAATGAATGGGGAAAGGCCACCCTTTTTAATTTTCTCGCCAGCGGGGAATATTTTCATATTAATTACCTCGTTTATTTTATCTTTTATTCCATTATTTTCCTTAATTTTCGTCACTAATAAATTATGTATGTCTAAACCCTGACTATCATGAAAACCTCAGCCAGACCCTGCCAAATTATCTTTCTTTTTTTACTATTATCAATTTTCCCCGGCGCCGGTATTTTTGCCCAGAAAAAATCCCCCGTCACTGACGGTGCCAGGCGGCTGGAACTGTTCAGGAAGTTTCAAGCCATGAAGGCGACCTCTTCTTTCAAAGACCTGCACTGGCAATTTTTAGGCCCCGTTAACATCAGCGGCCGTTGCACCGATATGGCAGTGGTCCGGCCCAAAGGAAAAAACTACACTATTTATGTAGCCTCTGCTTCCGGCGGCGTATGGAAAACGGATAATGAAGGTACTTCCTGGCAACCGCTTTTCGATGCCATGCCCTCTGCAAGTATCGGTGACATCGCCCTGGACCCGTCTGATCCGAACACACTATGGGTAGGAACAGGCGAAGCCAATATTTTCCGTAGCTCGCAGACAGGCGCCGGACTGTTCAAAACCACTGACGGCGGGAAAACATGGCAGCCGGCAGGACTGGAGAACACATTCACCATTGCACGGATCATCGTCGATCCGGATAACAGTGATGTGGTATGGGTAGCCGCCTCAGGTCATGAATGGACCCCCAATAAGGAGCGGGGTGTCTATAAGACCATAGACGGAGGAAAAACATGGAAAAAGGTTTTTTATCTCAACGGCCTGACGGGCGCCATCGACCTGGTAATGGATCCTTCCGATCACAACACACTCTACGCAGCTATGTGGGAAAGGATACGCCGTAAATGGAACGACCCCCGTATCGAACCCGGTTTTTCCAACAGCGGCATATACAAAACCACGGATGCCGGAAAAACATGGCATGCTGTCAATAAAGGACTTCCTCCGGCCAGATACCGCGGCCGTATAGGCATTGCCATTGCCGCTTCCAATCCCAATGTCCTCTATGCTTTTGTAGATAATTATGAGATTGCTCATGCATATCCGGAAGGCACAACCGATGCCTATGGACGTCCCCGCGGAGGCGTTATCAAAGGGGCTACCATTTACCGCACGGACAACAAAGGAGCATCCTGGTCACAGGTAAGCGGGCAGACAGAAGAGATGAAAAAATATATGGAGAGACATTCAGCCACCTATGGATGGGTATTCGGCCAGATAAGAGTCGATCCCAACGATGAAAACACCATTTACACCATGGGACTGGCCCTGAACATTTCCACAGATGGGGGTAAGACCTTTCACAGGTTACGGGTACAACACGGCGATCATCATGGTCTGTGGATCGATCCCGGCAATTCCAACTATCTGGTTAACGTAAACGACGGTGGTATTTTCATCTCCTACGACCGGGGGAAAAACTGGCGCACCTTTACCGACAGGCTGCCTGTTTCCCAGTTCTTCAATGTAGCGTATGATATGGCAGAACCCTTTCATATATATGGTTCCGTACAGGACCATGGTAGTTTCAGGGCGGAAGTGGATCTGAGCAGGGGCCGTGACAAAATACCTGCACAGAAGTTTGAGCGGGCGCCGGGTGGCGAAGGCAGCAACCAGGCCATCGATCCGGATAATCCGGATATCGTTTATTCGGCAGGATTCTATGGTCACATCACCCGTACCGATATAAGCAAACCATGGCGGGAAGGGACCAAATCTATTTATCCGGTAACATACCCCGACGAACCACCTCTGCGGGGACAATGGCTGGCACCTTTCATCCTCTCACCCCACGATCCTCATATTGTCTATCTCGGGTTACAATATCTCTTTATGTCACGTGACCGGGGAGATACCTGGGAAAAGATCAGTCCCGACCTGACATGGAATGACCCGAAGACCCTGGGGGATATTCCTTATCATACCATTTTCACGATCTCAGAATCTCCCATAAAAGCAGGCCTGATCTATGCCGGCACCGATGACGGGCGGATACATGTCACCAAAGATTTTGGCAAAACCTGGACAGAGATCACAGCAGGACTGGCTAAGAACCGGTGGATGTCATGCGTAGAAGCCTCAAAATATGATATCGGCACGGTTTATCTTACCCAGAACGGAAAAAGAGACGACGACTTTGCCGCCTATATCTGGAAATCCGACGACTTCGGCAAGACCTGGACCGATATCTCAGCAAACATCCCTCTTGGACCTGTCAATGTGATCCGGGAAGACCCTGTCGATAAGAACATCCTGTACGCCGGCACCGACGGGGGCGTTTTCGTCACAAAAGACGGGGGAAAGAAATGGGAAGTACTGGGAGACCTGCCCTCCACCTATGTCCATGGCCTGATCATCCATCCCCGTGACAATATCATCGTCGTTGCCACCCACGGGCGGGGTGTCTGGGCGATGGATGCGGATAAGGTGAACGGAGGAAGCAGGAAG
>WFSC01000332.1 GCA_015486185.1 Bacteroidales bacterium
GATTGGAAGGGGCCGGTAAAAAAAGTATATATTTATAATACGGTGATGATGGATATGTATGGCGATCAGACCGATCTGGTTATTTTCAAATATGGTACCTTTGAGAAGGGAATATCTCTCAATACCAAACATTATGAAATTAATCTGAAAACGGATTAAAAAAAATTGTAATTTCGTAAAGAATTTGAACATGAAGGGTTTCCCGGGGCGTATGAGACGGATAAGATGGGTGTTTTTTATGGCGGCGATGGTGATAGTGCTTCCGGCACAGGCGACACACAACAGGGCAGGAGAGATCACTTGCAGACAAATATCTGATTTTACCTATGAAGTTACACTCACTACTTTTACCTATACCCTGAGTATGGCCGACCGGCCGCAACTGGAATTCCAGTGGGGGGATAATACCACATCCGTAGTGAACCGTATTTCCAAGGTAGAGCTGCCTAATTATTACCGGAGAAATGTTTATGTGGCCAGGCATACCTATCCGGGTCCCGGAGTGTATAAGATCGTGGTACAGGACCCGAACCGTAATTTTGGGGTAAAGAATATTCCCAATTCTGTCAATGTGATTTTTTCCGTTCAGACCGTACTGATGATCAATCCGGCACTGGGTCACAACAGTACCCCCGTTTTGTTGAATCCGCCTTTTGATAAGGCTGCTGTGGGGCATATTTTCATACATAATCCTTCTGCATATGACCCCGATGGCGACAGCTTGTCCTATAGCCTGACCGTCTGCCGGAAAGAAAACGGTGACCCTATTGAGGGATACACTTTTCCTCCTGCCAGTGATACCTTGTACGTGAATCCGGTGACGGGGGATCTGATATGGGATTCTCCCGTGGATAGTGGTATCTACAACCTGGCTATCAATATCAGTGAGTGGCGTGACGGGGTAAAGATCGGCAATATTGAACGGGATATGCAGGTAAATGTTTATAACACCAAGAATCATGCTCCCGTAAACCAGCCGGTTAATAATATGTGCGTTATGGCTGGTGATTCGGTCAGTGTCAGGGTTACCAGCACGGATGAAGATATGGATTCGGTTTATCAACAAGCCTTTGGAGGTCCTTTTGTTGTGGACGACCATCCGGCAACTTTTACACGTATCGCAGCGGATACAGGATATTGTACTTCTCTTTTTGCCTGGCAAACTTCATGCAGTCATGTAAGAGAGCAACCTTATCAGGTGGTTGTTAAATCATGGGATAATAATGCGCAACTCAGTCTGGTGGATATGACAAACTTTAATATCCGTATCCTGGGTCCTCCCCCCGAGAATCTGAAACTGAGAGCATCCAGTAATTTTATCCGGCTGACATGGTCGCCGGGTGATTGTAAGAATGTTACGGGTTACAGGATCTACCGGAGGAACGGTTATTCCGGTTATACTCCCGATAGTTGTACGGCAGGGATCCCTCCGGAGACCGGTTATGAACTGGCAGGGAAAACAGGATCGGCAACCGATACGATCTTTCTCGATGATAATAAGGGTCAGGGATTGTTGCAGGGAACCGATTATTGCTATATGGTCGTCGGGGTTTACAGGGATAATTCCGAGAGTGTACCGTCCGAAGAAGTTTGTGGTACCCTGATCCAGGGAACGCCGGTACTTCTTAATGTCAGTGTGTTGAAAACAGATCCCGTAACGGGCCGTATATTTGTTTCGTGGGCCAAACCCACCCATCTGGATACCATTCCGGCGAACGGCCCGTATGAATACAGGATCTACCGTGCGAACGGTATCTGGGGAGAAAATTTTTCCCTGATCTACACTTTTGAGACCAGCGATCTTAATGATACGACTTTTATTGATTCTCTTCTCAATACAAAAGATCATGCCTATACGTACAAGGTAGAGCTATACAACAATGAACCGGGCAACCGTTTTCTGATAGGTACTCCGGATGAAGCCTCTTCCGTGTTCTTGTTTCCTGAGCCGAATGACAGGCGCATTACCTTGCATATTCGAAAAAACGTGCCATGGATCAATAAAACGTATGTCATCTACCGCCAGAATAAAACCACGTTGCAGTTTGATTCCATCGGATCTACAAATGATACTTTGTTTACCGATACCGGTTTGATCAACGGGGAGGAATATTGTTACCGTGTGATCAGTTACGGGTCTTATAATAAACCCGGCCTGCCTGATACGATCGTCAATATTTCCCATGAGAACTGCGGTATCCCTGTGGATAAGACCCCTCCCTGCCCGCCTGTGCTTACGGTTATTTCCTATTGTGACAGTTTGTATAACCAATTGGCATGGACCAATCCCGGACATGCCTGTGGTGATGATGATGTGGCCTTCTATACCTTATATTATAAGCCTACCATAGATGCTGAAATGCAGAAACTGGCAGATATTCAGGATCCGGATGATACTTCCTATGTGCACTTTCCCGAAAGTTCCATGGCCGGATGTTATGCCGTAACAGCCACAGACCGGGTCGGAAACGTTAGTGACATGTCCGAGATCAATTGTGTGGATAATTGTTCCTATTATGAGATACCCAATGTCTTTACACCGAACGGAGATAATATCAATGATATTCTTCGTGCCAAAACGCACCGGTTTGTGGAAAAGGTCAATATGCGGATCTATAACCGGCTCGGAATGCTCGTTTATCAGACAGATAACCCTTTGATCAACTGGGATGGACGTTATAAAAATAAAAATGCCCTCGTACCTCCCGGGGTTTACTACTATCTTTGTGATGTATATGAGAAAAGGCTAACCGGTATCGAGGTGAGAAATATAACCGGGTTTATTCATGTTATTACTGAAAAAGGAGCTGCTCCGCCAACCGAAACAATAGGAAAATGAAAAGATTTGCTATTATATTGCTTTGTATAATTTTTTCCGGAATAACATTGTTGCCGGTTAATGCACAATCCGGAGACGACCTTAACAAAGGGCTGGCTGCCTTGAAAAGAAAAGAATATCAACAGGCGGAAACGATATTCTCCGGAATGATCAAGGAAGCTCCTGATAATATGAAAGTCAGGATATTGCGTGGGACGTCCCGTTTTTACCAGGGAGAATACACAAGAGCTCTGGAAGATTTCTATGAGGTGGAACAACACAAACCGGGTCTGGCCTCTTTATGGATTGCCCGGACCTATACGCAAGAAAACGAAAAGGAAAAGGCCATGAAGGCACTGGAGGAACATCTGAAGTCGGTTTACCGGCGGCCGGAGACAGAGATCAGATTGGATACGCTATTGCAACCCCTGGAAAATACGCCGGCATGGCGGTCTTTATGGAAAAAAGAATGGTATTCACAACGGGAGAAAACGGTTGCCGGTATTCGGTATGATATTTCCCAGGGAATATTACCTCCTGCCCTCAAAAAAATAAACGAACAATTGTCCCAATATAATGATGATGCTACATTATGGGCATTACGTGCGAGGATATATCTTCAGGCAGGGGATGAAAAAAAAGC
>WFSC01000333.1 GCA_015486185.1 Bacteroidales bacterium
ATAAGTTGTTACCCATTTATAGCTGAATTCCCATGATCCGGTATTCCGGTTATATGAATAATAGGTTAAAGTATCTGTTAAGCCAGGTTTATTGTATGAATAGTCCTGTTTACGGGAAGGAAACCATATTGCTGATGAAGGATCATAATTGGAAAAAATAACAGTCTTAAGCACGTTTGCGTCCTGATATATTATCTCCTGACGATAAGTCTTTATCCATGACCATGATGTAGTATCCCATTTGAAGGAAACGTTCAGATTCATATGCCCCCATTCATCATAACCTATATCTTTTCTGAAAGATCCGGTTAGTTTTTCTGTTGTATAATCATAATAATAAGTGGCGTGAGAGATCATGCGATTAAGAGAGTCAAAAGCTTTTTCTTCTCTGTCGGTTTCTAGCCAGCCGCCTGAAATATCATTCTGATAAAGAAAAGTACTCTTTCGTATAACGTGATCTCCGTCGTCATACATATATTTGTACATGGTATCAGGTACCCATCCCTTTTCTGCGGATTGCCAGAGAAAGGAAGTTGTGCGAATGATACGGCTCTGATTGTCAAAAATATTTTCCTTTTTCCCGGTATTATCCCATTCGTTGCTTTTAGTATTCCAGTCTTGATCAAGGGTCAGTATGTTTTGCCGGTATTCATTATAAAAAAAGACGGTTCTTGCCGATAATGTCGAATCACCGTCGTTTAATTTATAGGTATAACAGGAGTCCCTTTTGGTTTCACCGGAGATATTGGTACCGGCTTCCTGAGAGAAAATGCCGGGGAATAAAAATACTCCTAAGAGAAGGGATATGAAAAAAATGATATTTCTTCCATAATCTCTTTTCATGATATATCAGTTTTAATTTATAAATATACAAAATGTCGGATATAATGGCAAAATTTCACCGGATCATGTTGTGAAGTAATACCATAGATAAACTATGTAAAAAATCAGTTATACAGATATATATAATAAAATTTATAGAGTTTTAACGTTTTTTACAGGCTTTTTTTATTGTTTCCATGAGGAGGATACCGGGAAAATCGAAGGCTGAAGGAGTTAATATTCAATAAAGATTGAGTTAAAAGTTTGAATCCTTGTTTTCAAAAAAATGTAACTTTACAGTGTGGTTTTTTTCAAACTTTTTAAACAAGGAAAATATTCATCCGTAAATTGAATTTTTGAAATGAGCAGATTTTTTGTAAGGATTATTATATATGGATCTTTAATAACAGGGTTCCTTTTTTCAGGATGTACCGGCAGAAAAAATTTGAATGAAAGAAAAGGAACAGATTTATTTAAAAATAATTTTGTGTCTGTTCAGGGTCGAATTTTCCGGGATTCCCTTGGGCGTCAGGTAACACTTCATGGTATCAACGTGATCAATAAAAGGAAGGAGACAGGATATACCTGCGTCATAAAGGAAGATGTTTATAAAAAGCTGAACCAATGGGGGTTCAATGTGGTGCGGTTGGGGATCATCTGGGATGGCCTGGAACCGGAACCCGGCAAATATAATGAGGAGATGTTTCGATGTATTGACAGGAACATTTTCTGGGCGCGTAAATACGGGATATATGTTATCCTGGATATGCATCAGGACCTGTACAGTGTGAAATATTCGGATGGAGCTCCCGTCTGGGCCACACTGGATGAAGGGAAGCCCAATATTAACGGGAACACCTGGAGTGATGCCTATCTTTTGAGCCCTGCCATTCAGACGGCCTTTGACAATTTCTGGGCTAATAAACAGGCTCCGGACGGTATAGGGATACAGGAACATTATGCACTCTTATGGAAGAAAATTGCCAGGCGATATGCAAATAATCCTGTAGTGATCGGATATGATCTTATGAATGAACCTTTCCCGGGATCATCGGCCGGAAAATATGTACAGGCCATGGTAATGGCTTATGGAAAATGGCTTGACGAAAGTACCGGAGAAAATATTCCGGCTGATAAATTGATAAATAGGTGGAAAGCTCCGGAAGGGAAGATGCGTGTGCTCGAAAATATAAAGGATACTGCTGTTTACAAGCGTATTTTGTATGCCGTACTGCCTTTGTCTGCGTCTTTTGAAAATGGTTCCTTAAATAAGATGTACAGCAGGGTAGGCAGAGCTATACGGGAAGTGGATACCAACCATATCCTTTTCCTGGAACACAATTATTTTTGCAATCCCGGCGTATCTAGCCAAATAAGAATCCCTGCTACCGGAAAACAGGGAGAACCTGATAGAAAAGTGGCTTATGCACCCCACGGGTATGATCTGTTGGTAGATACAAAGTATTATGCACAAGCCGGTGAAAAAAGAGTTGCTTTTCTGCTTGGTGAAATTGCAAAAACAGCCCGCAGACTGAACGTACCCGTATTGGTTGGTGAATGGGGGGCATTTCATTCTGACGATCCTGTTTTTGTCGAACAGACACGCATGATAGTAAATACTTTTATCAAAATAGACGCCGGCGAAACGTTTTGGGCCTATTATGACGGAATGGAAAATAATGCCTTTTTTAGAATACTTGAACATCCCTTTCCTGTGGCAGTAAGAGGAAAACTAAACACCTATTCCTTTGACGGGAATAATAAAAGGTTTTATTGCTCATGGAATGCCAATAAAGGAATGAATAACTTTTCATCCCGGTTTTATATTCCTGAAGTTATGCCCGGTGATGTCATGGATATCAATCTTGTACCAAAAGGGGATGGTTTTGACATTCACTTTCTGAATGGAAGAAAGGGAGCAATTATATCTGTTAAGCCATTAGTAATAAAAGGAAAAAGAGAATTGACAGTTCACTATTGATTTTTAAACCTTTAAACTTTTTAAAAATGAAAAAGAAAACAGTATTTAAAATTTCTTTTGTTGTTATTTTTTTACTTGTTAATGCCGGTATGCTTTTAGCCGCTGACAGCAAAGATCATATTGTCGGCACTTGGCATTTTAATGCTCCGGATGCACCCTATGAATATAGTACCGGAGATATTGTCATTACAAAAACGGATGGTAAATATAAGGGAGAAATTGTTTTCAGCGAATATTATAAGCTGGAGACCGAGGATTTCAAGGTGCAGAAAAATGTGATTTCCTTCAAAGCCTATGTTGAAGGGGATGTGGTTTACTTTAAGGGTACGATCAAAGGGAAAAAACTGACCGGGAAGGCCAGCTATTCCGAAGGGACATTAAATGTAACAGCCGATAAGGTGGAGAAGAAAAAATTGAAACTATGAACTATGAACCATGAACTACTAACCTTTTTCCTTTGAGCTTTTTCCTTTAGCCTTTTTACTTGATCACCAGGGTATCCCTGCTCAGGGCCAATGCCCCGAAATAACCCAGTGCTCCGCCTGATAGATTGGTGACAGGATTGGCCGGTGTTGCCGTTTCGTTTGGCGGGTTGGTAGCTGAAACTTTTGATAAGGTGAGCATATATTCATACACCCCTTTATCAATGGCTTGTAATTCTACTATAGCCGTATCTCCGGGTTGATAAGCGGCACCATACAGAAGAAATTTTATCTGATTCCCGTCGGTTAACTGATCATCCATTACATAAATGGCGGTACTGGCTTTTTGGCTACGAAATGTTCTGATACGGTAATAATTACCTTTTCCCGGAGGGTCGGTGAAATAAATAATGATAAAATGACCCGGATCGGCAAAACGGGTACCAGGGAAATATTGTGCCTGAAGGGAATCAATGGGAACAGGTTGCTGCATAACCGATGATGCGGTGTACCGGCGTCCCTTGTATTCCACTTCCAAAGAGTAGGTGATGCCTGGCCTACCCAAAAAGGACATGTTTTCATAGATCCCGCGTTTTTTTTCAAAAAAGTTCCAGTAATTACCCTCGTTGTCCCTGACATATACAAAAGCTCCGGAAAGCCTGATAATATTCCCCGGCTTGTAATAGTTAGTTGTCTGGCTGATGATCACCCGGTACGGACCGGGAAATGTTGTGATGGTTCCTTCAATGACAATGACGGGACTGGCAGAATTCAGAGGAATATCAATTACCTTTTCACATGAGGAAAGCAGTAGTGAAAAAAGGAAAATATATGCTAAATAAACAGGTCGCATGATTAAAATTTGAAATTATAGGTTATGGTGGGTACAATGGTAAAAAGATACACTTTCACTGCCTCTGTCACCGTTGGATTTGTTTCATTGGTACGGAAGGTGATAGAGTAAGCATTCTTACGGGCATAAACGTTATAAACAGAAAGATTCAGGCTGGACCGAAATTTTTTTTCAGTATTAAAATGATATAAAACGCCGAGATCCAGGCGGTGATAAGGGGGCATCCGGTATCCGTTTCTTTCTGTATAGTAATTGATAAGCTGGTTTTCAATTACATATTTTCCGCTGGGAAAAGTTACCGCATTACCTGTATAATAAACCCAGGTAGCTGAAAAAGTCCATCTGCTATTGAGATCATAGATTGTTACCAGAGACACGTCATGTATGTGATCTTGTCTGGCAGGAAAGATCTTGCCGTTGTTGATTTGCTTAAATGAACGGAGAGAGCGGGATAAAGTGTAGCTCAACCATCCGTGAAAAGATCCTTTGTTCTTACGGATCATCAGTTCAGCTCCGTATGCTTGACCGGAACCGAAAACCAATTGCGATTCTACCAGTTCATTGAGCAAAATATCCGCTCCGTTTTTATAGTCAATCTGATGATACATGTTTTTATAGTAGATCTCCAGGGAGAGATCCCACATGTTTGAAATGAGATTCTGAAAATATCCTGCCGAATACTGATTAGCCGTCTGGGGTTTTACGATCTTGCTGCTCGGAACCCACAGATCCAATGGAGTACCGGATGTTGTGTTGGATAGAAGATGAAGATACTGATGCATTCTGCTGTAAGAAATCTTAACGGAACTATGAGGTCCCGTTTTCATATTCAACAGGATGCGCGGGTCAATATTCCAGTATGTTTTTATTATCTTATGTGTGGGATACCAGACCGTATCCGTTACATCTCCCTGATCATTGAATGAATAAATATGTGCCGGCCCGAGTATAGAGAAAGAAGCGATCCTGAGGCCGTAATGCAGATTCAACAGATCATTGATTTTCCATTCATGAGAAAAATACAG
>WFSC01000334.1 GCA_015486185.1 Bacteroidales bacterium
CAAAGTGAATGGACAGATAAAGATGTGCTGCATGTATTCCCACACTGGAACTGGAAAGAAGGTGATACTGTAGATGTTTGGGCTTATACCAATTGCAGTGATGTAGAGTTGTTCCTGAACGGCAGATCACTGGGAAAAAAATCAAAACAGGGGGATGAACTCCATATTTGGTGGCGGGTACCGTATGTCCCGGGGACTTTGAAAGCTGTTGGCCATCGTAATGGAAAGGAACTGGTCGCAACCGTGAAAACGGCCGGTGCTCCGGCAAAGATCCTGCTGCAGGCCGACCGGAGTACCATTCATGCTGATGGGAAAGATCTTTCTTTTGTGACGGTAACCATTACTGACAAGGATGGTATTATGGTGCCGGATGCCGATAATCTGGTGCAATTCACAATAGACGGACCGGTCTTTATAGCCGGTGTGGATAATGGATGCCAGACCAGCCTTGAACCTTTTAAGGCAGATCACAGAAAAGCCTTTAACGGAAAATGCCTGGTGATCCTCCAGTCAACCGGCAATCCGGGACAGGCTTCTCTGAAAGCGACATCAAAAGGACTGAAGCAGGCCTCTGTACAGATTGCGGTGAAATAATAGATCATCCTATAATACCTGGTTGTAAAGGCATATCAGGTATTATTTTTCATTGATCAAATAACGACCTGTCTGTAAAAAGACATTTTGGCTTATTCTGTGGTACGCTTTAAATATATATAGGTAAAGGGTGCAATAGACGTCAGGGGAATTATGTGTTTTGAGTTTTTGCAGGAAATGATTTTAACCGGTTTCGGGAGAACAGTTGGGTTAAAGATAAAATTATTTATCTTTACAAAAGCCTAAGAACAACGCCTGTTAACCTAAATGCCTGAAAGATTACATCCTGATATAGAACTTGTTAAAGCGCTTCGGAGAGGAGACCGGGTGGCTTTTGACCAATTATTTGCCAAATATGGAGGTAAGATATATTATCTGGCAAAAGGTTATCTTGGCAGCAGGGAGGAGGCAGAAGGTTTGGTGCAGGAGGTATTTATAAAGGTATGGGAAAACAGAAAGAATATAAAGGAACATCTTTCCTTCAGGTCTTATCTTTTTACCATAACCTATAACTCTATACGTACATTGTTCAGGATAAAATACCGCGAGCAAAATTATCTTAATGAATTTATACAGGATTTCAATGAGCCGTCGTATAATCCGGCACTGTCATTGGAGTATTATGAATTATTGGATCAGGTGGACAGTATAGTGGAGAAATTACCCCGACGCCAGAAAGAGGTTTATAAGCTTAGCCGTGAGGATGGACTTTCGTATAAGGAAATAGCTAAAATATTATCTATTGATACCAAAACCGTAGAGAATCATATTCATGAGGCGATAAAGCGAATAAAAAGACATTTGAAAAAAATGGGGTTAATAAGTTTGGTTTTTATGGCGTTGTTCTTATAGATCGGGCGCCTGAATCAACAGTTACATGTTTTTGTTTATGCAATCTGTTGCCATTGTATATGTTCTATAACATACTTTTTTTTCTGGGGGATACCTTCGTTTTTTTGATATGCAATAACGGATGCAGCACCCAAGGGTAACGGGGCTGTAGGTTTTAGGTTAATAATGAGGGGCGGTAGGGGAAAAGATCAGGTGTCTTTTTCCCTGCCTTTCCTTATAGAAATTATTTTTGCATGGAAAAAATCGACAGGGATTTACTAAAAAGGTATTTCGAAGGGAAATGTGATAAAACGGAGAAAGAGGAAGTAATACAATGGTTTACGGAAGAGAAATATTCCGGTTCCTTAAAATTTGCATGGGCTGAGCATTTTAATGAAATACTGGAGCGGGAGGATCCGGAAACGGATCAGGTCCACTTACTTTCTTTGTCAGATAAGATCAATAATCAGATAGATATCAGGGCATCCAAAAGACCTGACCGTTTTTTGCCGGGCAGGATAATACGGTCTGCCGGGAAGGTCGCTGCTGTTTTATTTCTTCCCTTGTTATTGATTTCGGGGTGGTATTATCTTCAGCATCCTCCTGTCCGGGAATCATCCGGGTTTTCCGAAATGGTGGCTCCCAGGGGTGCAAGGATCCGTTTCACCTTGCCCGACGGGTCCCGGGGCTGGCTGAATTCGGAAAGTACCTTACGATATCCTTTGACATTCAAAGGTAAAAAAAGAAGGGAAGTCGTACTCAATGGAGAGGGTTATTTTGAAGTGACCAGGAATGAACATAAGCCCTTTATTGTAAAGGCCGGGAAAATGCAGGTAAAGGTTCTGGGGACAAAATTCGATGTGAATGCTTATCCTGACGATGATGTGGTTGAAGTAACCCTGCTCTCGGGAAAAGTAGAAATGCTTGGCCCAATGGGGGGTAACCAGGTTGCATCCCTTACAAGTCTGAAATCCGGAGAACAAGTCCGGATCAGAAAAGCGGACTATCGGTTTCAAAAATCAAAAGTGGAAGATGCAGCATGTTATACTGCCTGGAAGGACGGAAAAATGATTTTCAGGAATGATCCGATGGACCAGGTGGTTAAAAAACTGGGCCGGTGGTATAATGTGGAGTTTTATCTTCAGGAAAAAAGCCTGAACGATTATCTTTACCATGCTACCTTTCAATATGAATCGTTGGATGAAGTGCTGAAATTGATAAAGCTTACTTCACCGGTAGATTACAGGATCGTAAAAAGAAAGAAACTTCCCGATGGATCATTTACTAAAAAGAAGATCATTTTATTTGCTAAAAAGGATATTAAATTAATACAAGCGAAGAAACAATAAAATATAAAAATATTTGAAATTACCTTTTTGTTTAACCTAAACCTGATTGCCTATGAAACAAAACCAGTGAAGAAAAAACGGGAAAGCAGTGGCATTGCCTTCCCGTCTGTTTAGCAGAATCTTAATTTTTTACTTGATCAAAAACCACTAAACTTCACAAAACTATGAAAAAAAAATCAAAAACACTATGGACATGCTATAGGTCCATACGTTCTTTAAAAATTTTTATGATTATGAGAATCATGGTATTTCTTCTTGTTCTTGGTGTTGTCCAGGTGATGGGTAAAGATTCCTATTCCCAGAATACCAAGGTATCTCTGAACATGAATGATGTGACAATAGGGCAGGTCCTCAATACCATTGAGAGCCAGAGCGAGTTTTATTTTATCTTTAATCAAAAACTTGTTGACGTAAACCGGAAGGTAAGTATCCATGCAAGCAATGAAAAAATTGACAGGATACTGAATCAACTATTTGACGGGACGAATATCCGGCATTTAGTGTTGGATCGTCAGATTGTCCTCTCTCCGAAAACCCTGTTGGCATCTACTATGAAAGAAGCAAAAAGATTACAGCAACAATTCACGGTGACAGGTACCGTAACGGATGAGAAGGGAGAAGCTCTTCCGGGTGTAAATATCATAGAAAAAGGAACAACAAACGGTACGGTTACGGATGGCAAAGGTCATTACTCCCTTCAGATAAGTTCACCGGATGCTGTTCTTGTCTTTTCCTATGTGGGGTATAAGTCACAGGAAATAGCTGTAAATAAACGGAATGTTGTGAATGTTTCGTTAGCGGAAGAAGCCATCGGCTTGCAGGAAGTTGTAACGATAGGATATGGTACACAAAGAAAAGTAAACCTGACAGGTGCAGTGAGTACGGCCACTAGTGAGAGACTCCAGGACCGGCCTATATCTTCGGTTGGGAGAGGTTTACAGGGTGTAATTCCCAATCTGAATATTACCGTAAGAAATGGAGATCCTACGCAAAAGGCATATTATAATATCAGAGGATATGAATCTATTAACGGAGGAGCTCCGCTCATTCTGGTAGATGGAGTCCCCATGGATCTGGAAAGGGTTAATCCTGAAGATATTAAGAGTGTGAGTGTTTTGAAAGATGCTGCTGCAGCGGCTGTGTATGGGGCCAGGGCTGCCTATGGCGTTATTCTGGTAACCACAAAAAGCGGTCAAAAAGGTAAGGTTAATGTTAAACTGAATTTTGAAACCGCGTTGGCTAATCCCATATTTAACATGGATCCGATCCATGATCCTTATCAATATGTGACGGCTATGAATATTGCAAATGAGAGAACAAACGGACGTCCTTACTTTGATGATGATATGGTGCAGGGTACCAAAGCATGGTCAGAAAATCCGACCCAGGAAAATGCCTGGAAAGTTTTTAACGGGGTACTTCGTTTTTATGGATACAATGATTATCAACATCAGATCATGACCAATAATTCGCCGCAGCTTAGTACGGATCTGACCGTCTCAGGTGGAACAGACAGAGCCTCTTATTATATTTCTTTCGGATATTTTAGTAAAGATGGCTATCTGAAACCGGATCCTGCCAGAAATGAACATTTCAAGCGGTATAATGTCTTGATGAAAACAAAATTTAAGGTGAATAAAGTGTTATCTTTGGATGATAAGATTGTATTTAATGGACAGGTAAGTGACAAACCCCATTTTTATAACTGGGATGTCAATATCAATTCGCTGGCCCGGGTATCTCCCATCATGCCTATTCAATTTCCCGATCTTCCCTATTATTTGAATCCCGGCGACCATGATCAGTTTGCCCCATACATAGGGATGTATTTTGGAGGAACCAACTTTTTCCCCTACCTATTGAATGGAGGTCGTACTACTTTTAACAATAATGATATATGGTTTACTCAGGGACTTACACTGACCCCTATCAAGAATCTTAAGATCAGAGGAGATTTTTCTTATAACACTTATCACAGGGATTATCAGGACGTAGCCAGTAAAATAGAGATCGTCTCTACCAATCTTACTGAGGCACAGTTGGTAAGCAATGGTTTTAGTTCTCCTGACTGGATCCGGAACCGGAGTGATTATAATCAGTACTATGTATTGAATGCTTATGCAGAATATACGTTGGGTAAAACAACCAATCACTTTTTTAAGGCGATGGTTGGATTTAACCAGGAATGGGGGCGTTATACGCATATTCAGGCCCAGGCATATAATCTTGTTACCCCTTCGGTGACCGACCTGAACGCTACCACCGGAACGCAGCAAACCTGGGGCGGAAAATCACATTTGAGTCTGAGAGGTGCATTTTACAGACTAAATTATATTTATAAAGATAAATATCTGGCAGAGCTGGATGGACGTTATGACGGAACATCCAGATTTCCCAAAAAGGACCGGTTTGGTTTCTTCCCTTCTTTTTCCCTGGGTTGGAGAATATCCAATGAAAATTTTATGAGTTGGTCCAGAAATTTTCTTGATAATCTAAAACTGCGCGCTTCCTATGGTACCCTTGGCAATCAGATGGTGAGTAGCTATTATCCTTATATTGCTACCATGGGTATCGGTATGGCTCATTACATTATGGACCAGGGTAATAGTTTAATCCCCTATGTATCCCCTCCGGGGCTTGTTAGTCCTTCATTAACATGGGAGACAGTGGTTTCTAAAGATCTGGGTTTAGACGTGACGGTGCTGGATCAACGACTGGATGCTACTTTTGATATTTATTCCAGGGCTACCAATAATATGTTAATGAATGTAAGTTATCCTTCAACCCTGGGGACCCATGCTCCTAAGGCAAATGCAGCCGATCTGATAACCAGCGGATGGGGATTGTCCGTTACATGGCATGATCAGGATAAAACCAAACACAATTGGGATTATAGTATCAATCTTGCATTATCTGACTGGACCAGTAAGATCACTAAATATGAAAATCCCACAGGATCACTTTCTGATTATTATGTTGGTAAAAAACTGGGTGAGATATGGGGTTATGAAACAGTAGGAATATTCCAGAGTGATGATGATGTGGCAAATGCTCCCGATCAAACAAAAATTGGAGCCAACTGGAAAGCCGGGGATATTCAATATGCCGACCTCAACGGAGACGGTGAGATCAGCCCGGGAAACAATACACTGGATGATCATGGAGACCTGAAAGTAATAGGAAACAGTAATCCCAGATATAGTTATGGGATCAACGGAAATGTGCGCTATAAACATTGGTCCCTGGGTATCTTTTTCCAGGGCGTTCTGAAAAGAGATTATTGGCCTTCTACCGGTAACTGGCTATGGTTCTGGCCGTTTAACTCACTGTATCTGGAGAAATATGCCATTACCGAATCGTGGAGTGAAGAAAACAGGGATGCCTATTTCTTTGCACCCTCAAAGTTAACGGATGATAAAAAGAATGTCAGGGTGCAGTCCCGTTATCTACAACCTGCAGGATATATACGGTTGAAGAATATACAATTGGGATATGACCTTCCTTATAAATGGATCAAAAAAGCAGGTTTGGGAAGTGCCAGATTATATGTAAGTGGCATGAATTTATGGGTTTATTCAAAAATCCATAAACCATTGGATCCCGAGACCATTTATACGGGACGTGTGGAATACCCGATGCAGCATATTTATACCTTCGGGGCTAAATTATCCTTCTAATAACCTTATAAATAAAAAGAGATGAAAAATTATATAATAAAACTGAGTGTATTCCTTGTTGCAACGTTGTTTTTTATGGGTTGCAATGATGATTTTCTCGAAAGGTACCCTTTGGATAGTATAAGCGAACAAACTTTCTGGAATTCCGAAAATGACTTAAAGGTTTACAACAATCATTTTTATGATATGGCAAGATATAACAGGAATGTTCCTATTTTATTTGGTCATAATGAAGGGTACTGGAGTTCCAGGGCCAGTTATTGGTTTTTGGATGAGTTTAGTGACAATACGGTTAGCAGGGCTTCCCGTCATACGTTTTACCAGCAGGTAAGGTCAGGCAGGCAGATTGTACCGAACACCCCCAGTTGGTATGGTTACCGGGGCTGGGATTTTGTACGGGCGCTGAATGTAGGTCTTGCAAATTACAACAAAGCCAAGATCCCTCAGGAAACCATAGATAAATATGCCGGGGAGGCAAGATTGCTCAGAGGATGGTTTTATGGAGAGAAAGTGGAGAAATTCGGGGATGTCCCCTGGATAGGAAAACCATTAAATGTTGATTCCCCGGAGTTGTATGCACCACGGACCCCAAGAGAACAGGCGATGGACAGTGTCCTGGCCGATCTGAACTTTGCCTGTGATCATATTCCTGCCGACTGGGGGGATGGCCATGCTCCCGGAAGGCTGGATAAATGGGATGCCTTGCTCGTAAAATCAAGGATATGTCTTTTTGAAGGTACCTGGAGAAAATATCACGGAGGTACGGATCCCGATTTCTGGATCCAGCAGGCTGCCGATGCTGCCAAAGAAATAATGGACAATGGTCCATACCATCTTTATGTCACAGGTGATACCGCCAATGATTATAACGCGTATCAACGTATCCTGGATCTGACCGGTAATCCTGAAGTCATGTTCTGGCAGAAATTTAAACTCGGTACAGCCACAAATCATGTGCAAAGTTACGCTGATGGTTATATCGGAGGTGCTACAAAAAGTATGGTAGAGGATTATCTTTGTTCCGATGGATTGCCTATAACATTGTCTCCGTTGTATCAGGGAGATGACAGTATCGAATCGGTATTTATAAACAGGGATCCGAGGTTAAGGCAGAGTATCCTGTATCCTCCGGATAAAGCTAAATATAATTATGATAAAGGAGATGCTTATGATTATCCCCGTTTTCCGGGAATGACAGGAGGAAGAAAATCTGAAACAGGATATATCGTCATCAAAAATTATAATGCTGATGATATGATCGGTCACGCTTATAATACAGGAGAATCTCCTGCTATTATTCTCAGGTATGCCGAGGTCTTGTTGAATTATGCTGAAGCCAAGGCCGAACTGGGAACCCTCACACAGGATGATCTGGATAACAGCATCAATCTTTTACGTGACCGCGTAGGAATGCCTCATATGGATATCAACAATATACCGGTTGACCCACGTTATACCAATGACGGTGTATCTCCGTTAATTGTGGAAATAAGACGTGAGAGGAGAATTGAATTATTCAATGAAGGATTCCGTTATTATGACCTGCTCCGTTGGAAACAGGGTAAAAAATTAACGATACCTTCTTTGGGGATCCAATGGAATGATGCAGCCATCGCCCGTTATCCGGGAGCTCAGATCCATACAAAAGTGGATCCTGTTTCAGGAAAAACCTACATAGCACCTTATGTGGGTACAGACTGGGCGGATCCTGTATTTGATGAAAACAAGAATTATTTGTGGCCATTACCTTTAAGCGCTTTATCCCAAAATGATAAACTCAAACAAAATCCGGGTTGGGAATAGATTGCATATGCTGATAACATAGTTATTTGATAACAGCGGTAAGCCCGGTCTGATGAGGACTGTTTAACAAATGATTTTTCTGTGCCGGATAAAATCTTTTTGTCCTGTCAGACCGGGCTTTTTCATTCTAAAAAGATCGTATATTCTTTGACCGGATATTCATATTCCCTATAAGATTATTAAAACCTAAGATGATGAAATGGAATTTGGATCCTTTACGAATGGGGGTGTTCCTTATACTCATGATCCCTCTTATTTCAATGGCTGACGCTGATACCAATAGATCCGGCTCCGTTAAGAACAGCGACAGAAAAGCGGCAAAGCTTTATAACCCGATGTCAGTTTCCTATCTCAGGAAACATTTGGCGAGAAGATCTCCAAAGTTGATCCTGACTCCGGCGATAGAACGCAATCTGAGAAAAAAATTAAAAACAGACCCCCTGATACAAGGATATTATCAAAACCTTAAAGAAGAAGCGAACCGGATACTTTCAGAACCTCTGTTAACACGTAAACTCATTGGACGAAGGCTCCTGGCCACATCCCGTGAGATGGTTGACCGGATGGGGATCCTGTGTATGGTATATCGTATAGACCCTAATCCTGAAATTCTTAAACGGATAGATGACGAGCTGAAGGCCGTTTGCCATTTCAGTGACTGGCATCCGGCCCATTTTCTGGATGTTGCCGAACTGTCTTTTGCTGTAGCTCTGGC
>WFSC01000335.1 GCA_015486185.1 Bacteroidales bacterium
ATAGGTATTTAAATACCTATTTAAATACCTATTTTTTTCATCTCACCATCTATTGCTTTCTTCAGTGTTTCCGGGATCGTCACTTTTTCTTTCGTTCATCGATCATCCTTGCCCGCCATAGCCTTTGATCATCCCATCCGCTGACGCATAATGATACGCCCGTTTTGTTTGTTCCATGACATGAACTGTTCGGCCAGTGTGGTTTTGCCCACCTGACGCGGACCGTAGATGACCTGTATAAACCGTCTGGCTTCCTTTTCCAGACGTTCTGTGATGATTGATAAATATTTTCTTTGATACATAACTAATATATTTACTCAATATACTGAGTAAATTTACTCAATATTTTGAGAAAAATTATAATAATCTGAGAAAAACAAAAAATATTTATTTTTTTTCTATACGATTGACAGTTCTCACAATATAAGAAGTTACCGGATGCCGGATAGAGGTCAAATCACAAATTACAAGCACCAAATAACCTGCCGGCAGGCAGGCGGCAGGCAGGCATTCTTCCATTATTCCAGGATTCCATTATTCCACATATTTGACTATATTTGTCAAAATATTTCTGTCAAAATGCAGGAGATCGGAAAACTGATCCGGAAACTGAGAAAAGAGAAAGGATACCCGCTGCGAAAGGTTGCCGCCTGGCTGGATATCGACCAGGCGATCCTGAGTAAAATGGAGCGGGGACAGCGGAAGATCACAAAAGAACAGGTGATCAGACTGGCCCGGTTTTTCCATTATGACGAAAGGGAAATGCTGATAACTTATCTGAGCGATCTCATTGTGTCCGGCATCGGAGAGGAAGAACTGGCAGGAGAAGCCCTGAAGGTGGCAGAAGAAAAGATCGCCTATAAAACTTTTCAGGCTCTGGATAGAAAAAAGATCATCCAAATGATTAAAAATACCTTAAAGCGATTCCCCAAAATACGTACGGCATGGATATATGGTTCCTTTGCCCGCGGGGACGACACCCCCGACAGTGATATCGACCTGGCCATCCGGACGGAAGGAGGGTTCAGCTATTTCGACCTGGCTGAAATACAGCACCAACTGGAAAAAGAAATAAACCTGAAAATAGATATTGGTTTCATCGATTCATTCAAACCCGGCATCTTCCGGAACCTCCAACCTGATCTAAAACTTATCTATGAAAAAGAAACGTAGAGACAGCTACGAAAGGCTGAAACATATCCGGAAAGCGATATCTGAAATAGAAACATTTACCGGAGATTCAGGACGTAAAGAATTCCTGAATAACACCGTACTATCGAGTGCAGTCCTTTTCCAGTTCAGTGTGATCGGCGAGGCGGTGGCCCATATAGACCCAAAGCTGTTAGACAGGTATGATTATCCCTGGTATAAAGTGAGGTCATTCCGGAATTTAATATCGCACGAATATTTTGATATCAAACTGGAAGCCGTCTGGGATATTATTGTACAGGACCTGCCTGAGCTAAAACAGATCATCGAAACCATACTGGAAGAAGAATCCGGCAAGCGTTAAACAACACAAAACAGGTAATGGCTAACAAGAATGTCTCTGAAATCTGTTTCTCGCAGATAACGCAGATTAACGCAGAAAAGGCTAAAGAGAGCAGGTGCTGGTTTTAACCCCAAACCTTTATAATTACCGGGTATTACCTTTGTTTTTATCGATCGGGAGGATTAACTTTGTTTTCCTATGCAGAATAAAGAAAAAACAACCCATGTACATCGCTTTGCCGGTAAAGGTGTCTGTCCATACCAGTACGCCTTCACCCTGCTGATCCCCTTACGCAATCTTGTTCTTTCCCCCCGAAAATTATTGAAAATGCTTTCGTTGCAGGAGGACAGCAGCGTCCTCGAAGTGGGACCGGGGCCCGGGTACTTCAGTCCCCACGTGGCACGGGCCATCCCAAAAGGAAAGCTGGTGCTGGCGGACATCCAGCCGGAAATGCTGGCCTATGCCAAAAAACGCATCGAGAAAAAAGGGTTAAGAAACGTCTCTTATCATCTTTGCAACGGCGTCACCTTCCCTTTTGATGCTGCCAGCTTCGACACGATATTCCTGGTAGCGGTACTGGGTGAGATCGAAAACAAAGACCGTTATGCAGCAGAATTTTATCGTATGCTGAAACCGGGCGGCCTGCTTTCCGTCTCAGAGCTTCCCGGTGATCCGGACCGGATGCGCCGGGAGGAGATCAGCGATCTCCTCGAAAAAGAGGAATTCAGTTTCGACCGGTTTTTCGGCAGCAGGAGGAACTTCACTATTCATTTCAGGAAATGATATAAATCGTTCCTTTGGAACTGTTACCAATTCGTATCCTTAACACGAATCAGATAATTTTTTTAAGGAACTGCGTAATTTGGGATAATCATTATTCCTGACTATTGCAAGATGTAGTTTGCCGAAGGGATACCTTTTTTGGGCACTACCGTTTAGTCGGTTTATAGTGATTTTGAAATATCTTTTTCTTAAAAGATACTTTAAATGCTTCGTTTATTAATCCCTTAAGCAACGCACAGAAAACCCATCCCGTTTATCAAAATTAAACTCTTTAATAATGCCCGAGTTATAATACAGTATCCAACCCCAGGCTCCCCCAGTGCCACTCTCAGAAGAACTCCAATAAAAACCACATGAATTAATATTATCAAACACACCTTTATATGTACGACCACCTCCCGGAAGAGCTGTATATCCTGATTCGTTATATGCATTAGTATTTGGGTCCCTCCAGTGTACTGTACCGGTTTCTTTTAGTCTCCCACCTGCAACTTCATTTCCGCCATAATAATCAATGAGAATTTTCCATTCTGCCTTTGTGGGCACATGCCAACCTGCTGGGCAAAGTTTGCCTGTATTTACCGTATACCAATTATACAATGCACCGTATTCTTCCATATAACTTACCTCATCATTATTGTACCAGCAATAACATGGATTAGACATATTCCCCCATGCTGTATCATCGGTTACAACAGGGATATCTGTACCATCATTAAATCTTTTAGTTTTAAGATTTTCTACCATCCACCATTGAGTTCCTATTTTTATTGTATTGTAGGAGTTACCTTCGTAATCAGTAACAGTTCCAATATTATTATCAACAGTTATTTCTGTTTGATCACATCCAAGAGTGATTAAACATAAAAACAAAAATATTAAAACTTTTAATTTAAAATTCATATGTTAAACCGATTAAGGGGGATCCAAAATATGGGTCATATTTAATCTGTAATGAGATTTTTGAGTCATTGAGATTTTGTGGAAGATCTGAAATGGCTTGATTAAAAAAAATATTAGATACAATAAAGCTTAAACCGCTCCCGATAAAAAAGTATGATGACGTAATATATCTGTCTCTTATACA
>WFSC01000336.1 GCA_015486185.1 Bacteroidales bacterium
GCTTTCTCTTCTTTAGACAGGGATAGATCACTCATACTATTTAAAAATGTTTTAAAAATTTATTAAATTAAAGTTAACATTGAGCATTATAAGATATATTCCGAATAATCAATAAATCAATGCGATAAACAAACCCATGATAATCTGTGTATCAAATATAAATTAATATTGGTAAATAAAAAAAAATAACTATAAAATTTAAATAATATTTTTGTAACAAGCGATATTTATGAAAAATATCAATTTTTAATTTGTGGTATTAACATTTACTTACTCATGGAAGGAGGTGCCCAGGAAGGGTCACTGCCCCAAGTCTTTACGGGTTTATTTGTCATATAAAATATTAATGTTCCTCCATTATTCAGTTCCTGCCAGGTAATCCAGGTTCGTTTCAGCTCCCTGCCATTAAGTGTGACCCTGGAAATATAAAGATTTTTCAAACTATTATTCTTTGCTATGATAGTAAATGTACGGTTTCCTCCTACTTTGAGTTCAGCTTTATCAAATAAGGGGCTACCGAAGACATAATTTCCGTCTGCCGGATTTTCCTGGTAAAATCCCAGGCTGCTCAGGACATACCAGGCAGACATCTGGCCACAGTCTTCATTTCCACTAAGGCCATTATAGTCATCAAAGTACAGGGTTGTAAGTATCTGTCTGACCCGTTTCTGTGTTTTCCAGGGGGTTCCGGCATAATCGTACATATAGGCAATATGATGACTGGGTTCATTACCGTGAGCATATTGTCCTATAAGTCCGGAGATATCCGGTGAAGCATTTTTCCCTTCCACCGGTTTATTAAGGGTAAACAAGGAATCCAGTTTTTCCACAAAAGCCTTCCTGCCCCCCATTAGTTTTATCAATCCATTCACATCCTGGGGCACCAGCCAGGTATATTGCCAGGCATTGCCCTCGGTATAATCAAAACTTTGGTGACTGGAATATAATGGATTAAAAGGCGTTCGCCAGGATCCATCCGACATTTTACCACGCATGAACCGGGTCGAAGGATCAAAATAATTTTTATAATAACCGGCCCGTTTGAGGTAATATTTATAATCTTCTTCTTTGCCCAATCTGCGGGCCATGTCGGCAATACACCAGTCATCAATGGCATATTCCAGTCCCTTGGAGACCGAGTGCCTTTCCTTATCCGCCGGAATATATCCCAGTTCCCTGACATATTTCAATCCTTCAATATCAGTCATGGAAGATTTCTTCATGGCTTTAAACACTTCTTCCGGATCTTCCTTAAGCAGCCCTTTTGCAAAGGCATCTGCCAATACGGGAATGGAATGATATCCGATCATGGTATTGGTTTCGTTACCCATTAACGCCCATACCGGCAATAAACCATATTCATGGTAGAAACTCATCATGGAACCAAGTATCCCGTCCAGGTGATCCTGCTGTACCAACGTCATCAGAGGATGTTCGGCCCGGTAAGTATCCCACAGTGAATATACCGTATATCGTGGATATTTCCCGGTGTGATGAATTTTACCATCAGCACCCTTGTAATTCCCCAGGTCGTCTGAAAAAAGAAAAGGTGCCATCATGGTATGATAAAAAGCAGTATAAAAGATCCTTTTCAAAGAAGTATCCGGTGTTTCAATCCGGATCTTATGCAGTTCCCTGTTCCATGCCCTGTGAGCTGTGTGTCGTACTCCGTCAAAATCCCATCCGGGGATCTCTTTCAGGTTATTTATGGCCCCATGGATATTTGCAGATGAGATACCCACTTTGAGTAGCAAAGGTTTTTCATTCACATTATTAAAAACAAATATCCCCTGGGTATTCACCCCGTGTATTTCTTTGCCTTCTTTTTTCATGCCGCCATTCACCGGTATAAAAGCACTAAAGGGTCTTGAAAAACGGGCGGCGAAATACACACGCTGATCATGTGCCCAACCCTCTGACAACCGGTACCCGGTAATTAATCCTGATGAATCCACTCTGATCATGGTCTTTACCGGATGATCCCAGTTGATATGAAAGCCCAGGTCAAAAACAACTTCTCCTTTTCCCTTTTCACTGAATGTGTAACGGTGAAAACCTGCCCTGTTGGTAACGGTCAGTTCTGCGAGCACCTGTGGTTTCTCGAGAAATACCGAATAATAGCCGGGTTCCGCATGTTCCTTTTTATGGGAAAAGGATGACCAGTGAGGTTTCATAAAATCCTCACCGCCCCCGGTTGTATCGTTTGCAAATGTTCCGGTAGCGGGAAGCACCAGGATATCACATAAATCTCCAATCCCGGTGCCGCTGAGATGCAGATGACTGAAACCGGCGATTATGCTGTCCGAGATATGATATCCCGAACACCAGTCCCATCCGCTGCGACCATTATCCGGACTCAACTGAACGCCGCCAAACGGCATAACGGCACCGGGAAAAGTATGGCCATGGCCACCCGTTCCGATGAAAGGATCTACAAAAACGGTAAGGTCATCTATAGGCTTCTTGCTTGTTTCACAGGATAATACTGAGAACAGGATCAGAAAACCCAGGAGCACAGATATTTTTTTCATGATCATTTAGCTATTTATAAAATTATTCTTTTGACAGGGCGTGTATAACTTTAATAAGGTGATTGCCTATCCCAACATGATATCCTTCGGTATAATCAACAAGATTTCCTTTATCATCAGTCACTATAAGAACCGGAAAATTTACCTGTTTTGTTTTTCCAAATTGTTTTCTGACCTCCTGGAGGATTTTTCCATTCTTATCTGTAAGAAATGAGGCACTACCGGCCAGTAAAGGATAATTTTCAGGCTTAAATGTTCCGGCCATTTTCATGTCCGGAACAAGGAAAGCCAGAGTACCACCCCACTTTTGCAAACCGGGCATTACGTCCGGTATTTCATTGAGAACATGTTTACTCGGTTCCTGGTCCGGATCTATCCAGCACAGGATCATTCCTTTGTCTCCCAGCATATCAGATAACAAAGTATCTTTTGTACTGTGGATCAAAAATACCGTGGCTTTGTCAGGCAGTTTTCCAAAGGGTTTTAGTTTTTTGTAATTTTCCCTGAGCTTAATCCGGACGTTCTTCTTTTCTCCTTTCCTGACGGGGAAAAAGGACAAAACAGTCAATACACTACCATCACTCTGCCTGTTTCCGGTCACGAGCATATAATCGCCGGGATCAACAGGGAGAAGGGAAGGAAAATCGTTCACTTCTTTCTGATAAGGAAATTCCAGGGTATGATACTTACCTCCGTAAAAACGTGCCAGGGTAAACTGAATATAATAACGGGGTACCTCTGCATTTTCCTTTGCCGTGGACAGCACCAGGAAAGCACTTTCACCCGGCAGTACGGGATCTCCATTGAAAAATACGTCTTTCCATTCCCTGTCTTTTGTAAGATATTGCGGCACCTGACGGGCGGTTTCGAGACGGGCGGGAATACCAAACGTACGACATACGGCTACGAAAAATATCTTCCGGGAATGGCGGTCGGATATTTTCAGTGAGAATACACCGGGAGGTGTTATGGGAACCTCATAATAATTATCAGCTTCATCGATCTTTATATTCCGGTTGATCCACTGTATCAGATTTGCGGGATTTTTCCTGAAAGAATCAATCTCATTTTCCCGGAAGTTTTTCTCGAAAAATGAACGGTAGGCAGTAAGCTGTTCATTATCCACCCGTGGAGCAAGGATATAATCTTTGAAAATATCAGCATCCTTTTCTTCAGCACTCCCTGAATAATCGGCTACATGCAACAAATGATCCTGTAATACGGATGCCTCCGCATCTCTCAGGTCTTTGTTGGAAACGGTTTCCAGCAGGACGACAGCTCTGTTTTTCAATGAATCGGGAGCCTTTAATAAAAAGGATGTAATATTTGCATGATTCCCCATGCTTTTTACCAGCAGAGGAGTTAAACGATCAGGGGGATATTGGTGATCTGTGGCCCAGGCAGCAGCTTTTTCCTCATCAAAAAAGGTTGCCATATAGGCCAGACGTATCGAATCTTCTTTTTTCAGCCGTTTTGCATTTTCTTCACGTCCCACATCAGATACAGGCAACGGCGTTTTTTCCGGTGGCGGATAAATATCCAGGTTAAGTGAATATTCACTGTCCCGTTTTCCATCGAGTGTAACAGTAAGGGTATCAGTATCTCCTACCGACACCTTTTTAAAACCGAATGCATTGTCTTTGTAGGCCCATATCAGTAAATCTCCCAGTCCAGTCAACAAAGACGTATAACCCTTATCACTGGTTTGCAATTTTGCCAGGGGATAAAATTCGGCATAATTGTATAGTTGAAATTCAACATTTGCCCCGGTGACAGGCATTCCCTTAGTATCATTAACCTTCACTACAAGGTTTTTCGTTTCTGCATACCTGGGCAACGAATTGATAACGGCATATTTTTCCGCTTTTCGTACCAGGGGTTCATTTCCGAAGTAAGCGCCAAAAGCTTTGGTATGCACCAGCATGGCTCTTCTGGCCGGTTCTTTGAACCACCCCATATCCAGTGCGGGTTCCGGTTCGCAGGCTCCCATAAAATGCCACTTTCCGTCGATCCATACCTCAACCCAGGCATGATTGTCATCGGTATGGGCCCATCTGGGCACATACACCTGGCGGGCCGGAATACCGGCTGTACGAAGAGCAGCCACCGTAAAAGTAGATTCTTCCCCGCAACGTCCCCTGGCATTTTTAACCGTATTCATCGGTGAAGAAGTCCTGATATCGGCAGGCTGATAGGCTACCTTCTCATGGCACCAGTGATTGATCTCCAAAGCTGCTTTTTCCATGGAAAGCCCTTTCACCCTTTGGGTAATCTCATCATAATAAACCATCCGGAAAGAATCGAGATTTTCATTGTTCACCCGGTAAGGTAAAACAAAGTGCAGAAAAATATCATCCGGGATCTTTTTCCCCCAGGGCATTTCCTTTCTGGCACGCAGTGAAGCTTTTACATGATCCAGAAAAAAACTGCCGGTATAATCGGCCAGATCATTCAAAGGCATGAAAGCATACAGAAATTTCAGCCCTTCCTGCTCCTGCATTGTCAGATCCTCCGAAAACACCCCAAACAGATCATGTTTTCTGACAGCAGCGAGTTTACGGGTTTTTTCAAACTCCTGCTGTACCAGTTTGCGGTAGGAACGGTCACGGATCAGATGATCCGGTTTACAGGAACTAACAGTCAGGACGGCAGCCATAATGAAAACAGATATTAACTTATTCATAATCAATGGTATCAGGTTTCTTATTCCGGTTTTTTTATTTTTATTTTAAGGGTTTCGATGGAGTAAGGTGCAATATCCAGTGAGAGATCATGCCCGGCGGTTTTGATCTTCTTTTCATGCTCTTCGATCAGGTTGGTATGCCAGGCCTGATTAAGAATAAAAGGAAGATGCAGAGACACTTTGGCTCTTTTACCGGCCGGTTCAAAATAACGGATGATCACAGCATCATCATCCTCGCTCTTTTTCATGGTCGTTA
>WFSC01000337.1 GCA_015486185.1 Bacteroidales bacterium
GGGACAAGGCCCTTGAGGGTGCCGAGGAAGCATCACGTATCCTCTTTGGTAAAGGCACCACTATCTCTCTGCAAAATATCGACGAAACTACTTTTCTGGATGTTTTTGAAGGTGTTCCAATGTATGAAATCGATACTGCCATCATATTAAAAGAACCGCTTATCATTGATCTTTTGACCGAAAAAACAGGGGTATTTGTTTCCAAAGGCGAACTTCGCAGGCTGATCAATAACGGAGGATTATCAGTCAACAAGGAAAAGATCACCGACCCGGCAATAAAGATCACACCCGGGCACCTCATCAACAATAAATATATTCTGATTCAAAAGGGGAAAAAAAATTATTACCTAATAAAATTAAAAAATTAACGTTTCTCTGTTTAAACAACCTAAATTATCAACCTAATTTTTACCCATGAAAGAGGATAATACACGTTTTGAGTCTTTTGATTTTTTTACTTTTTTATGGAAATACCGCACACCCATCCTGGTCATTACCATCCTGGGCATGGTAGCTTCCATTGTGATTTCCCTGCTTATCACGCCTAAATTCGCTGCGGACGTGGTCCTGTATCCTTCCAATTCTTCTTCCGTATCAAAAACCCTTATCTCTACCCAATGGGTAGGCAATAAGGATATACTTTCTTTCGGGGATGAAGAGGAGACCGAACGCCTGTTACAAATCCTGCAGTCCGACCGGATACGGAACCGGTTGGTAAAAAAGTTCAACCTGTTTGAACATTATGAAATAAAACCCAATGAAAAATACAGAGAGACCCGTTTGCAGAACAAGTTAAAGAAAAATGTTTCATTCCGGAAAACCGAGTATATGGCTGTACACATCCGGGTGTTGGATAAAGATCCTGTCATTGCTACCAACATGGCCAACACAATTGCCGTACTGCTGGATTCAACCATAACAATACTGCAAAAAGAAAAGGCTGTAAAAGCCTTCAACCTGGTTAAAAAAGAATATTTAAATCTTCAAAAAGAAGTAAACCGGTTGCAGGATTCACTAGAATTTCTGAGTAATCTTGGCGTTTATGATGTATCCTCCCAATCGAGAGGGCTTAATGAAGCATTTGCTGAAGCCATACGCAACAGCGATAACAATGCCCTGAAAAACGTTCAAAAGAAACTGGATATTTTATCAAAATACGGTGGTATATATTTAACGCTCCGCGACAGAATTTCATATTCTATAAGTCGTCTCAGTAATCTCCGGATCAAATATACCGAAGCAAAAGTGGATGCAGAACAAAACCTGCCGCATGTTTACATTGTCAATAAGGCTGAGGTGCCGGACAAAAAGGCTACCCCTAAGAGATCCCTGATCGTTATGGCAACTACCTTGTCCGTATTTCTTTTTGTTGTGATCCTGTTGCTGATCTTCGAAGCAGTAAAGAGAAAGATCAAATAAGCCCGTTTATTTTGCTAACCAGAAAAGAAATATATTGGTTTTATGGTCTGTCAGCATTGTTCCTGATCATAGAGTTATTCTTCATTTACAATGAGATCTATCCGGCATTGGCATTGCCACTGGTATTACTTTTTCTTTTTCTGGCTTTTTACCGGCTGGATATTTTTTATCTCAGCATTGTATTTCTCACACCTTTATCTGTTCCTCTGCAAAACTTTTACCCCCAACTTTCTTTCAATCTTTCCATACCCTCCGAACCATTACTGATCCTGCTTCTTTTCATATTGCTTTACTGGTTTGCAATAAAAAATCCTCCGGATAAGGTTTTTTTGTTCCATCCGCTGACCATTGCCATTATTATTTATTTAGCATGGATGCTGGTCTCGGCCGTAACAAGTACCATACCCCTGGTTTCATTGAAATTTTTCCTGTCCCATGTATGGTTTATTGCCGGCGCTTACTTTTTTGCTTACGAGATTTTCAAACATCAGAAAAACATTCCGCGTTTTCTATGGCTTTATATGATCCCTCTGACTCTGGTTATCCTTTATACGTTTTACAATCAGATACAAACAGGATTGGTCAATCAGAAAGCAGCCCATTCCGCTATGAAACCTTTTTATAATGATCACACGGCATATGGTGCTATTCTGTCTATGTTCATTCCCGTTCTTGGGGGTATGTTTTTTATCAAAAAAGACATACGTCTGTCTCCAAATCTTGTCAATTTCTTCCTTTTTCTGCTTTTTCTTACTGCTCTTGTTTTCAGCTATTGCCGGGCCGCATGGCTTAGTCTTGTACTGGCAACAGGCGTTTTTGTTCTGGTAAAGCTCCGTGTCCGTTTTATTACCATTGCTCTGTTTGCCATTATTCTGGCCGGTATGGGTATATCCTACCGAACCATGGTTTTACAAAAACTAGAAAGGAATAAGCAAGAATCCTCCACCAGTTTTGCCCGACATATCAGTTCCATTGCTAACATACAAACCGATGCTTCAAATATGGAGCGTATCAATCGCTGGAAGTGTGCTTTACGGATGTTTGCCGAAAAACCGGTTATGGGATGGGGCCCCGGCACTTACATGTTCCAGTATGCCCCTTTCCAGAATTCCAAAGACCGGACTATTATAAGTACTGATTTCGGGGATATGGGGAATGCCCACAGTGAATATCTCGGGCCATTGGCTGAAAGCGGTCTGCCGGGGATGTTATCTGTTCTCGGAGTTTTTATTGTGGCTTTCATTACAGGCCTGCGGGTTTATGCCAACGCCCGGGAGAAATGGGTCAGCACACTGTCGCTGTCTTTGTTAACGGGATTAACCACTTACCTCATCCACGGTTTTATGAATAATTTTCTGGATACGGACAAAGCCGCCATTCCTTTTTGGGGATTCCTGGCCTTGTTGGTAGTACTGGATATCCGGTACACTTCTCCTATACAAATACCTCAACACCCAGAATAGATACATCATCAAAACAGCGTGAATTTTCCGGGGTAATATTTTCTTCACGGATCAGGGAAAGGATATTGCGTTTGATATCTTCCTGGTTACTGATATTTTTTTCAATAGGGGCCGTGCCAATCTCTTTGCCGGTCTCATCGGGCAACTCAGAAAGTCCGTCCGTGTAACAAATAATTTTTGTTCTCTGATCCAGCTTCATGGATTCTATCACCACCTTGGGCATTTCATCAAGCATACCTATGCCTACTGTACTGCTATGAAGCTTTTTAATCTTTTTATCCCTTGTAAGGAAAACAACCGGTGGGTTGTGTGCCGCATTTACATATTCGAGAACATGCTTTTCGCAGTCATATTTAGCGAGGAAAAGCGTAATGAATTTTTCTCCGTTTGCACTTTCGGTAACTCTTTGGTTCAATGTACGGATCAAATTCTCAAGTGGTATTTCGTAAGTAAACAGTGCCCGTAAATTTGCCTGGAAATTAGCCATTAACAAAGCAGCAGAAATTCCTTTTCCCGAAACATCAGCAATACAAAAGCCATATACATAACTACTTAACCGGATACAATCATAATAATCCCCACCGATAGAATAGTGTGGCTGGTAAAAACCGGTAACCTGCAAACACTGATTAGAAGGAAGGATATTGTTGTCAGGGATCAGGAGCGTCTGCATTTTTTTAGCCAGTTCCAGCTCCTTTTTCATTCTTTCCTGCTCAAGGCTTTCCTGAAAAAGCCGTATATTTTCGATAGCAACCAGGACAATGTTGGTAATGGTTTGGATAAAGTTAAAATGCTTTATCAGCGGACTTACCCCTTCTCCTTCGACAATATCCCCGATCAACACATATGCCATGGTCACATTATTGTTGGTAACAGGAATGATATAATCAAAACCCCTGATAGCATTTTCATCGGTTTCTCCCACAACAGAAGTAATCTCTTTGACCGGCAGCAATTGTTTTTCTATGTCAATATTTTCACAATCGCTGATATCGCATCCCGAATGAAAGATACATTTCCAATCCCCGTTTTTTTTGAAAATGGCTATCTTTTCTATTTTTAAATCTCTGACCAGAAATTTTTCTGTTAAGGCAAGCAATTCTTCAGGTGATTTATTTTGATTAATCGCCTGAGTCACCTCCAGCAAAGCATTCAGCTTTAACTTAGAGTCTTCCAATCGTCGCAAAGTTGCAGTGTTACTGGCCATAAATAATTTTTATTCTTTTACCCTTTCGCCATAAGACCGGGTCCGTGTATCTACTTTGATCTTATCTCCCGTATTAATAAACAAGGGAACATTAATGGTAGCACCGGTTTCGAGTTCAGCCGGTTTGCTGGCAGTTGAAGAAGCGGTATCTCCTTTCACGCCGGGTTCGGTATAGGTCACTTCAAGTTCAACATAGGCAGGAAGTTCTACGGAAAGGGGGGTCTCTGTCTCAGCATGAACAACAATATCCACCTCCTGCCCTTCTTTCATAAGATCCGGATTAGGGATCAGGCTTTCTTCTATTGAAACCTGTTCAAAAGTTTCCCGGTGCATAAAATGATATCCCAGATCATCTTTATAAAGAAACTGGTATGGCCGTCGTTCGATGCGTGCTACCGTGATCTTGTGCCCTGACGAAAAAGTATTGTCAATCACCCTGCCGGTAGTAAGACTTTTAAGCTTGGTACGGACAAAAGCAGGTCCTTTTCCGGGTTTTACATGCTGAAACTGAACAATAGTATAAAGATCATTATTGAACTCGATGCATAATCCGTTTCTGAAATCTGCTGTTGTGGCCATATTTTGATTTTTGTTATTGGTTTTTTGCAAAAATAATGGAATTACCGGAAATCCCCAATGATATTCGTTTCATCCGAGAAAATGGTCACTTATTGCCAATAAGTGCTGAAAAAGGATAATGCAGGCCCTCATATTCTTTAAGATCTACCCTGAAAGATCCGACTTTCAGGTTTATCCTGATCTTTACGGGCAAAAAATTCTCATCATCGGTAAGCCACATGGCCATATCATTTTCTGATTTGAAAGCCCTTCCCACCTCTGTAACAGGCCCGAATTTCAGACAACGCACCTTCTTACCATTAACTTTCACTACTTCTTTTCCGAGATAACAAAGCCTCAGAGGCCACACCTCGTCCGTGAAATAAGTCCGGATATCAACCGTTTCTTTCATTCTGAAGGGATATCCTGCATAATGTTCCCTGAAATAATAAAAACCTGTCAGGATATCATAAATGTTTTTCGGGACAACGATCTTTCCTCTATGCTGGCTGTAAACAACAGCAGAATCCTTTCTTGCATCATAATTGAAAATCACCTCATTATATCTTCTGTAGTTACCCTCCCTGATATCCCTGATCGCTTTTATTGGCAACTGGGTAACGGGGTCCATAAAACATTCATAACGATCCCGCACTTTATAAACTACATCCGCCAGTCCGGATGTCCGTCCCAGTAATATTATATGCCATACCTCCCTGTCTTTTAACGTATCCCTTTCCACTGAAAGATAAGCATCTCCTGCCGGAACAAAGGAAAAATTAATGTTGTAACGCAATTTTTCTCCCGGACCGTATCTCACAGGTTCATCTGCATATACCGTATCAAAACCGGCCAAAAGAATAAATATCAGAATAAAAAATACTTTATGATAGTTTAGCATAGAATATTTTTAACAAATTGATCACTAACAATTTATATTATTTATATAATTTTTGTACAGTCCCCGGGGATCACCACGTTTAATCAGGAAACAGACTATTTACTGTTTCCTTCACAATTACCGGGCCATTTTCCATTTATTTTTAGGGATAGTGGCTACAAATTCTTTAAGATAAAAAGGCTCAAAGTAAGCAACATCTTCAAACTCTTGTTCTTTAAATCGTTCAAAAGACAAAGGGACCATATAGGCAGCAGCCGGTATTACTCCTTCCAAAAAATGTACATTGGGTCCGTTGACCACCTCCCTGCATTTTTCGCTGCCTGTACCGTAAAAAATCAATTCCCGCTCTTTCAGAATATCATCAAACACGCCGGGAGTGATCACTACGGCACGAATGTCAGTTTGTTGTTTGCCTTTCAGATCATAAAAGGAAAGATAGACTTCCATACGGCGTGCATCAATCATAGGGCATAACCATGCATTATCAGGGAGACCGGGTATTTTCTCCTTTACTCCGGATAAAACCCCCAACGTCATGGCTTCGAGTGTAGAAACAGCAATAAGAGGGATCTTCAGTCCGAAAGCCAGCCCTTTGGCAGCAGAGACACCTATTCTCAGGCCGGTATAGGATCCGGGACCTTTACTGACAGCTACTGCCTCCAGGTTTCCGGCCTTCAGGAAATTTTTTTTTAAGATCTTATCTACAAGTAATGTAAGCACCCTGGCATGGTCTCTGCTTTCACGTGCCTCAAGCTTATCCATTACTTCCCCGTTTCGCCCGATAGCCACAGAACATATATCAGAAGATGTTTCAATATTCAGAATTACAGACATATCACTTCCCGAAGGTCTATTTCTTTTTCACCTTAAACAAATCCTTTCTGGACACTACTTCTACGCGGGTACTGTCCTGAAGTTTTTTTGCAATGACACTATACGGGGCTACAACAACCTTATCCTGGTCTGTAATTCCCGACTTGATCTCAATAAAATTATCATCCTGTATTCCGGTCTTGACGTTATGCATCAGAGCATATTCACCCTGCACCACAAAAACGACTTCTTTTGTTTTCTCTTCCTCTGTCAATATCGCATCTTCATATCCGGAAGATAATGTATCAGTACGTGTGGTAACTGCCTGAATGGGAACGGATAGAGCGTGTTCCTTCTGATCTGTTTGGATATCTACCGTAGCCGACATACCCGGACGAAACGGATGAGGATTGTTTTTTGTAATAAGATGTTGATAAGAATCCCGCAATAACCTTATTTTTACATTAAAACTGGTTACCTGATCTATGGATACGCCGGTAGTGGATGCAGAATTAGCGATTTCGGTAACGATCCCCTTGAATTTATCCCCCAGATAAGCATCAACCTCAATAAGTGCCGTATCGCCTTTATGAACGCGGATAATATCATTTTCGTTAACCTCCACGAGTGCTTCCATTGTACTCAGATCAGCAATACGCATCATTTCGGTACCTGCCATCATAGAGGTTCCCACCACGCGTTCTCCCTTTTCAACATTCAGCTTGGATACCGTGCCAGACATCGGAGCGTAGATATTGGTTTTACGCAGATTTTCCTCTGCCTCCTTGAGACTGGCTTCAGCACTTTTCAGTGAAAATTGTGCACCGTCAACTTCCGCCTTACTCATCAAATAACTGGATTGTGCCGTCTCAAAATCCGCATCCGAAATTGTTTTTTGTGCATACAGTTTTTTGTTTCTCTCAAAATTCTGTTTGGCCTGTATGAATTTTGCCTCTGCCTGGGCGAGGCGGGCTTTGGCAGAATGAACGGCAGCAGCGGCCTGATCACGGGCTGAAATATACACATCCGGTTTTATTCTCACCAACAGATCTCCTTCATGTACATAATCTCCTTCCTTGACATTCAACTCCACGATCTCTCCGGAGACATCAGGCGCAAGTTTCACCTCTATTTCGGGCTGGATCTTACCATTGGCACTTACCGTTTCGATAATGGTCCGGTATTTCGCTTTTTCAACCGCCACCTTATAAGTCAGTTCTTTCCCGAACCATCCGGCCTTCTTCCCAATGATTGCGAAGGCCAGTGCAATAACAGTAACAATAATCAATATAAATAGCGCTTTATTCTTTTTCATTTTATTTTTATTTGTTATGCATTAAACTCATTTATTGTTTTCATTCACCTGGAAAAATTAAAATTTCAGGTTCAGATTAAAAGGTTTACCACGGTAAAAATTAAGTACATTGACTTTGAAGACAAATTCATACTTGGCCCCCAGCATATCAGACCGGGCTTTGGCCAACTGATTTTTCGCCGTATTATAATCCACACTGGTTACCAGCCCTACGTTGAATTTCTGTGCAGTATAACGAAATGATTCTTTCATGGAAGAGACTGTTTTCTTTGTAGCCAGATATTTTTTCAATGCAGCCCTGGCGTCAGCATATGCCTGTTGTATTTCCTTATACAACTGGTTTTTCTCATTTTGCAGTTGGAGCTGTGCATTCTCAATATTGATCTTGGCATTACTTACCCCCTGTTCTACCTGCCAGTTATTAAAAATAGGAATACTAAGTCCCAGGCCGATCCCCCAGTTACGGTTGTCGCCCAACTGATCCCAGAAAGGATATTCCCCGTAAATAATGCCTTCTACCGGATCCACGCCCAGTATTTTCTTTCTGTTATCAGAAAAACTGGTATTAAAACTTCCCGAAAGATTTAACCTGGGGCTCCTGGAGCCTTTGGCTATTTTCAGGGCCAGCTCCGAACTCTTCAACTGATAATCGGCACTCTTGACCTGGGGCATAATATTCAATGCATCGGCATAAACTTCAGCCACCTTCGGAATAATAAAATTACTGTCAGGATTTTCAATTTCCGGAACCATAATATCAAAGCCTCCCACCGAATCCAGATCCAATATCTGGGTCAGGTTCAGATAAGCAATATCCAGGGCATTGGTGTTATTGACTACCTGCATCTCTTCCGATGCTTCCTGTGCCTCTATTTCCAACAGGTTCCCCATAGGTAAACTACCGGCATCCACAAGTTTGCGGGTATGGTCAATTTGTTGTCTGGTAATGCCCACCTGCTCCTGTGCCACCGTAAGCAATTCCTTATCCAGCAATATCTGCAGATAAGCCAGGGCAATATTCATTGAAATATCATTTTTTACCCGGTCCAGCTCCGCCATACTGGCCATCAGCCGGTATTTGTTTTGCTTAATGGTATTATTTGTCTTCAAGCCGTTAAACAAATTTACATTGCTCCCTATATTTGTTCCCATATAATTTACCGAATTATTGGTAAACCGGTAAGTTGTCATATCCAATACACGTCCTGTCGAAAAAGAATAATTGGTCCCTGCATTGAGATTGGGTAAACGGCTTAATTTCGATTGTTTCAGGGCTGTTTCATTCAGTTTTGTATTCAGCTCCTGCTGCTTGATTTGAATATTGTGCCCGATAGCATATTGGATACATGCATCCAATGACCATTTATTATTTTGCCCGGTAGCAGACAAAGGAACAACGAAAATCACTATTAATAAAAAAATATATCTTTTCATTATGACTTAGAGTTTTATTTACTTAAGTTTTACATAAAACATTAACATATAATTTATTGGTAATATAATTATAAAAAGCTCATGAAAATCCGGATATTTTACCATTGACCGGCTAATATAGAAAAATAACAGGATAAGCCTGCTGATATTTGCCCTAAAATAACGATTTTTGTCATCCGGTATTATATCTGCTGGTTTTATGGAAAAAGCCTTTTCTTTTTACGGCTCAGAGACAATTATTATACGCAAAAGCATGCGGGCTAAACGTATAAGCATACGCGTCTCACAAGAGGGCGAAGTCAGGGTTGTTGTCCCCTATGCCCTTTCTTATCATAAAGGACTCGCTTTTGCCGAACAAAAAAAAGAATGGATCTTCCGGACCCTACAAAAGATCAGAGAAACAAAACCTCCTATGCGGAGTTTCAAACCCGGGAACAACTCTTTTACCATACATCACCGACTGCTCCTCAGACCCGGTAACGTTCAGGAAATACATGGCAAGATCCAACCTCATGTTACAACCATAACTTTTCCGACGGGTCTCTCCCTTCACAGCCCGCAGTTAAAAGCCATGATCAGCCACGTCTATGTGGAAACATTACGGGTCGAGGCAAAGCAATATTTACCGTTACGGGTCAGACAGTTGGCTGCACATTACGGATATATTATCAACAAGGTCTTTTTAAAAAATATGAAAACACGATGGGGCAGTTGCTCTGTTTCCCGGAATATCAACCTGAATATTCACCTGATGCAACTTCCCAACCAC